>NZ_SMKS01000037.1:0-62877 GCF_004348435.1 Saccharopolyspora terrae
CCACCACACCTGCACACCGACCCCCGCCCCAGCCCACACGATTTCAGTGGAAACCGGGCCCCTGATTTCCACTGAAACCAGGACTCCGACTTCCACTGAAACCCGAGACCCGGACTTCCACCGAAACCAAGTCCCCGACTTCCACTGAAATCGGGGACCGGACTTCCACTGAAATCGGGGGCCTGGACCTGGGTGAGGTCAGACGATCGGGAGGCGGAGGGCCGCCGGGGCCGAGGGCGGGACGGCCGGCGACTTGGGTTCGACCGGGGTGATCTTCCGGTAGCCCTGGGACTGGTCGGGGCGGGTGTCGGGCTCGCCCTTGTTCGGCCACAGGGAGAAGGCGCGCTCGGCCTGGGCGGTGATGGTCAGCGAGGGGTTCACGCCGAGGTTCGCGCTGACCGCCGAGCCGTCCACGATCGACAGCGTCGGGTAGGACCACGCGCGGTGGTACGGGTCGATGACGCCGGTTTCCGGGCTGTCGCCGATCGCGCAGCCGCCCAGGAAGTGCGCGGTCAGCGGGATGTCGAACATCTCGCCCCAGGTGCCGCCCGCGATGCCGCCGATCTTGTCGGCGACCAGGTCGTTGGCGCGCTCACCGGCCGGGATGTAGCTCGGGTTCGGTGCGCCGTGCCCCTGCTCGGAGGTCAGGAACCGCTTGCCGAACATCCGCTTCACGCTGGTGGTCAGCGAGTTGTCGAGGCTCTGCATCACCAGCAGGATCACGGTGCGCTGGCTCCACTTGCGCACCGAGAGCATCCGCAGCGACAGCAGCGGGTTCTCGCGCAGGAACCTCCCCAGCTGCTTCCACCGCGAGCCGTTGCCGCCCTTGGTCGCGGGGATCTGCAGCAGTCCCATCGCGTTGGCGCCCTTGGTGTAGCGGACGGGCTCGATGTGGGTGTCCTCGTCGGGGTGGAACGAGGAGGTGATCGCGACGCCGGTGGAGAAGTCGCGCTCCGGGTCGTACTCGCTGACCTGCGAGCCGATGATCGCCTCGGAGTTGGTGCGGGTCAGCTTGCCCAACCGCTTGGACAACCGGGGCAGGTCACCGTTGTCGACGCTGCCGTGCAGCAGGTTCTGGGTGCCCCAGGTTCCGGCGGCGACCACGACCTGGTCGGCGCTGAAAATCTTCGGCCTGCGGTTGAGCTTCGCACCGGTGCGGGAGGTGGCGATCCGCCAGCGCCCGTCGGCGCCCTTGCCGAGCCGGTTGACCGTGGTGAGCGGGAAGATCTCCGCTCCGGCCCGCTCCGCGAGGTACAGGTAGTTCTTGACCAGCGTGTTCTTCGCCCCGACCCGGCAGCCGGTCATGCAGGCGCCGCACTCGGTGCAGCCGGTGCGCGCCGGTCCCGCCCCGCCGAAGTAGGGGTCGCCGTCGGTGCGGCCGGGTTCGTTGAAGTACACGCCGACCGGGGTCGCGTGGAAGGTGTCGGCCACGCCCATGTCCGCGGCGACCTGCTTCATCACCACGTCGTGCGGGGTTTCCGACGGCTGCTCGACCACGCCGAGCATCTTGGTGGCCTGGTCGTAGTAGGGCGCCAGCTCCGACTCCCAGTCGGTGATGTGCGCCCACTGCGAGTCCTGGTAGAAGGGCTTGAGCGGCCGGTAGAGCGTGTTGGCGTAGTTCAGCGATCCGCCGCCGACGCCGGCACCGGCGAGGATGAGCACGTCGCGGAGCATGTGGATCCGCTGCACGCCGAAGCAGCCCAGCTGCGGGGCCCACAGGAACTTGCGCAGGTCCCAGGAGGTCTTCGGCAGCTCCTCGTCGGAGAACCGGCGACCCGCTTCGAGCACCGCGACCCGGTAGCCCTTCTCGGTCAGGCGCAGAGCGGCAACACTGCCGCCGAAGCCCGAACCGATCACCACCACGTCGAAATCGGTACCGCCATCACCACGTTGTGCCATGCGCGACAGACTAAAGGAACCTACTGATCAGTAGCTAGTCCCGTTCCGGGCTGTGGGAGGTGAGGTTCGGGCCGAGAACACCTCACCCGCGCAGCATCAGGCCGACCTTCTGGAACTCCTTGAGGTCGCGGTAGCCCGTCTTGGCCATGGCCCGGCGCAGACCGCCCATGAGGTTCAGCGTTCCGTACGGGTCGCTGCTCGGACCGAACAGCATCTTCTCCAGGTCGGCGTCGGTTCCGGCGAAGCCGACGATCTCGCTGCGCGGCAGGTTCGGGTGCGCGGCGGCGGAGGTCCAGTAGTAGCCCTGGGCGGGCGATTCGGTGGACTCGCTGAGCGCCTCGCCCAGCATCACCGCGTCGGCACCGCAGGCGATGGCCTTGGCGATGTCACCGGAGTAGGACAGCCCGCCGTCGGCGATGACGTGCACGTAGCGGCCTCCGGTCTCGTCCAGGTAGTCGCGGCGGGCCGCGGCGGCGTCGGCGACCGCGGTCGCCATCGGCACGCCGATGCCCAGCACCTGCGTGGTCGTGGCCGCGCGGGACTGGCCGAAGCCGACGATCACACCGGCGGCACCGGTGCGCATCAGGTGCATCGCGGTCCGGTAGTCGCCGACGCCACCGGCCACCACCGGCACGTCCAGCTCGTTGATGAAGCGCTTGAGGTTCAGCGGCTCGCCGTCGCGGGCCACATGCTCGGCGGAGATGATCGTGCCCTGCACGAACAGCATCTCGACGCCGGCGGCCAGCAGGTCGGGTGTCAGCTCCTCGGCGTGCTGCGGGCTGACCCGAGCGGCGACCGTGACACCGGAGTCCTTGACCTGCCGGAGGGCCTCGCTGAGCAGGTCCAGCCGGATCGGCGCGGAGTGCAGCTCCTGCAGCCGCGCGATCGGCGCCTCCAGGTCGCTGCTCTCCTCGGCGAGGCGGACCACGTCGGCGATCTTGTCCTCGACGTCGGTGTGCCGGGCCCACAGGCCCTCCGCGTTGAGCACGCCCAGACCACCGAGCTCGCCCATGCGCACCGCCGAGGCGGGCGAGACGACCGCGTCGGTCGGATGCGTGATCGCCGGGATGTCGAAGCGGTAGGCATCGATCTGCCAGGCCAGCGACACGTCCTTGGACGATCGGGTGCGCCGCGAGGGCACGATCTCGACGTCGTCCAAGTCGTAGCCGCGCATAGCGGTCCGGCCCATGCCGATCTCAACCTGATCGCGCACCGTGAGTCCCTCCTAGCAGCGGATGTCCAGCGAAACATTCTCTCCGCAAGCACCACGTCTCCGCCGCGCGGGGTCTTCGATCACCACCCGAACCCGCGAGATCACGCACAGCGACCGAGAGCCCGGCGCCGCACCGGGCACCGGGCTCTCACGAGATCAGCCGAAGTCAGCGAGTGGTGTAGTTGGGTGCCTCGACGGTCATGGTGATGTCGTGCGGGTGCGACTCCTTGAGGCCCGCTGCGGTGATCCGCACCAGCTTGGCCTCCTGGAGCTCCGGGATCGTGGTGGAACCCGTGTAGCCCATGCCGGAGCGCAGACCGCCCACGAGCTGGTCGACGACCTGGGACAGCGGCCCGCGGAACGGGACCCGACCCTCGATGCCCTCCGGGACCAGCTTGTCCTCGGAGAGAACGTCGTCCTGGAAGTAGCGGTCCTTGGAGTAGGACTTGGCCTGGCCGCGCGACTGCATCGCACCCAGCGAACCCATGCCCCGGTAGACCTTGAACTGCTTGCCGTTGACCAGCACCAGGTCGCCGGGCGACTCGGCGGTGCCGGCGAGCAGGCTGCCCAGCATGACCGAGCTGGCACCGGCGGCGATGGCCTTGCCGATGTCACCGGAGTACTGGATGCCCCCGTCGCCGATGATCGGCACACCGGCCGGCTTGCAGGCGACGCTGGCCTCGTAGATCGCGCTGATCTGCGGGACGCCGACACCGGCGACCACGCGGGTGGTGCAGATCGAGCCCGGACCCACGCCGACCTTGACCGCGTCCGCGCCCGCGTCCACGAGCGCCTGCGCGCCCGCCCGGGAGGCCACGTTGCCGCCGATGACGTCGACGGAGTTGCCCAGTTCCTTCTTCAGCGTCGAGACGGTGTCCAGCACAGCGCGGGAGTGGCCGTGGGCGGTGTCGACGATCAGCACGTCCACGCCCGCGTCGACCAGGGCCATCGCGCGCTCGTGCGAGTCCGCACCGACGCCGACGGCGGCGCCGCACAGCAGTCGGCCGTCGGGGTCCTTGGTGGCGCTCGGGTACTGCTCGGTCTTGACGAAGTCCTTGACGGTGATCAGGCCGCGCAGCTTGCCCGCGCCGTCGACGATCGGCAGCTTCTCGATCTTGTTGCGGCGCAGCAGGCCGAGCGCCGCGTCGGCGGTGACGCCGACCTGCGCGGTGATCAGCGGCGCGGTGGTCATGACCTCGCGCACCTTGCGCGTGTAGTCGACCTCGAAGCGCATGTCGCGGTTGGTGATGATGCCGACCAGCGTGCCGTCGGGGTCGGTCACCGGGACACCGGAGATCCGGAACCGGGCGCACAGCGCGTCGACCTCGGCGAGGGTGTCCTCCGGCGAACAGGTCACCGGGTCGGTCACCATGCCCGCCTCGGAGCGCTTGACGACCTCGACCTGCGACGCCTGCTCCTCGACGGAGAGGTTGCGCTGCAGGATGCCGACGCCGCCCTGGCGGGCCATCGCGATCGCCATCCGGGCCTCGGTCACGGTGTCCATCGCGGCGGACAGCAGCGGGACGCGGAGGCGAACGTTGCGGGAGAGCTGGGTCGAGGTGTCCACCGCGCTCGGGATGACGTCCGACTCGTCGGGCAGCAGGAGCACGTCATCGAAGGTCAGACCCAGCGTCGCGAACTTATCGGGGAGGCCGGGAGCGGAGAGTTCGCTGGTCATGGCGAGGGATGTGCCTTCCTTCACGATATGGCCCACAAACCTTCAAGGTGCGGCTTGCTGGGATTACCACGGCGATCGCGTCCTGCGCATCAGCTGTGCTGAATAACAACGCGGTGTCCGGATAGAGGATTCCTCAGATGATAGAGACCACAGGTCAGGGCGCGGTTGCCCCGTCCCGGCAGGGGTGCGCCAGGCCACGGGCCGTGGTCGCAGGCGTGTGAAACCCGCCCCGAGAGCCCCGCGCAGGCGAGGCGCCCGGTACCGTGCGGGCCGTGCCGCACGATCCGATGCCACCAGACCCGTTCGCGGGTGATCCGGAAGATCCGAGCATGGCACTCGGTGACCACGACGCCGAGGACGGTCCGCCGCTCGGCGACGAGGAGCGCGCCGAGCTGCTCGCCGACCTGACCGACCTGGCCGTCTACCAGGCACTCCTGGAGCCCAGGGGCGTCCGGGGCATCGTGGTCGACTGCGCGGACTGCGGGGAGTGCCACTACCACGACTGGGAGCTGCTGCGCTCCAGCCTTTCCCAGCTCCTGCACGACGGCCGCATGCGCCCCCACGAACCGGCCTTCGACCCGGACCCGGGCCAGTACGTCACCTGGGAGTACTGCCGAGGCTACGCAGACGGAATGACGGAGAGCGAAACCGCACTCTGACCTTCTCGCTCCAGACTGCTCACGTCAGGCAAGCGCCGGAGGCGCTTTCTCCTCACCCCACCCGAGCAACCCGCACCGCCGCGGGTTCTCAGACGTCTTCTGGTGAGGACAGCCGTAGCGCCGTGTATTGGCATACATCAGTCTCGGATCCCGGAGCCAGAAGGCGTCTGAGGTTCCGCTTCTGGCGCCGCCCAGCACAGGGACCACTGAGTAGTGGCAGTGGACCCGACCCACCAAACGAGGGAAGAACCCTCCGCGAACGGAGAAGTCCTTCCCTCACGAAGAGATCAAGGCGTTGAGGTCTGCGGCTGCTGCGGCCAGAACCACCCGCCCGACGAGCTCTCCGAACTGCTGGTCTCGCTCGGCGACGTGGTCGGCGAGGTCGGACCGGTGGTGCTCGACGGCGGGGTGGTGCTGTCGGTCGGCGGTGTGCCCGGGGGCGGCGGCAACGGCTGGGACGGGGACGGCTGAGTCGTCGGCGGCAGCGTCGTCGTCGGCGTCGAGGACTGCGAGGAGTCGTTCTCGCCCTGACCGATGCGCATGGTCAGAGACTCGTGCGCGGCCCGGAGCTCGGACAGGCCGTGCTCCTTGTCCACGTCGGCCAGGTGCTGGTTGGCCGACCGCAGCGCCTCCTCGGCGGCCATCCGGTTGCCCCGCTCGACCTCGCTCTCGGCCGTGTCGAGGTCCGTGCGAGCCGAAGCAGCGGCTTGAACCGCGCGCGTGTGATCGGTGTAGAGCACCTGGGCCACGCCCCACAGCATGTCGCCGGGCTGCGCGTCCCGGGCGGCCACGCCGACGCCGGTGAAGGTGATCATCAGAACCGCTGCCGCGGTGGCCACCGGGACGAGGTGCCTGCGGCGCAGGAAGCTGCGCGGCCGGCCGGCCTCGGCGATCGCCGCAACGGCGGTGTCGGTGTCCACCAGGTCACCGATCGGTGCCGAGTCGACGTCCTGACGCCACGCCACCAGCAGCTGTTCCAGGCTGGGGGCGCCGTCGGCCGTCGGGGGCACGTCGGGGTTGGTTCCGCCCAGCGCGTCGAGGAGGACGTCGTCCTCCTGCAGCGCGGCCAGGTCGATCGGTTCGTCGCTGAAGTCGTCGAGGTCGGTGAGCTCCTCGTCCGCGTCACCGCGCGGACGGAAGGTCAGCACCTCGGCGCCGGCCTCTTCGCGGGAGGTCTCGGACTCGTCTGAGCCGGAGTCCCGGTGGTTGTCGCTCAGTTCCGTTCCCTCGCCTGCGGATCCCTCAGCAGGAGCTAGGTCCCGCTCGTCTGCATGGGTCGAACGGTCCTGCTCCAGGGCGGATTCCTCGACGGGTTCGCCTCCCAGCTCCCCATCGGACCCTTTCCGCTCAGCCATTCAGACCACCTCCTCCGCGGACAGCGTCTTCCGCAACCGGGCCAGTGCGCGATGTTGTGCTACGCGCACAGCGCCCGGTGTCGAGCCGACCGCTTCGGCGGTTTCCTCCGCCGACAGCCCGACTACCACCCGGAGCAGCAGGATTTCCCGCTGCTTGGCCGGGAGGATTTGGAGCAACTGCGCCATCCTGCCCGAGAGCTCACCCTGCATCGCCCGCTGCTCTGGACCGGCCTCGGACTCCGGGGTGTCCGGCATGTCCGCGACCGGTTCTGAACGGTTGCGAGCTGACGCACGGTGCGCATCAGCCACCTTGTGCGCGGCGATGCCGTACACGAACGCCAAGAACGGACGACCCTGGTCCTTGTAAGTGGGCAGCGCGGTGAGCACCGCCAAGCACACTTCCTGGGCGACGTCGTCCGCTGACGCGAACGACCTCTCGTTTCGTCCGACCCTGGCGCGGCAGTACCGCACCACCAAAGGACGGATTTCGGCCAGCAAGCGCTCAATCGACTGACGATCGCCGTCGACGGCGGCGCTTACAAGAGCGTCCAGCCCGTCCCCCACATTGGTCATCGCAGACAGCAGCCCTGGTGTTACGCGTTCAAGCGATTCGGATTTGCCCGGCGTGTTTCGCGTGCACCGCACGCCGCGCCGTGGTCACCGTACCGGGCTGGAGGCGTTCGCAGAACAGGGACCGGGGGTCGGGGGCCGTCGTCGTCACCCATCCACATCTACCAGAAGCCGTGGCCGACGGTGTTTGTCCAGGCCACCGACATCGTCGTGGTGCGTGGGACAGCGGTCGGAGACGATCTTCACATCGTCTCGGTGGAGGTGCTCGGCGGCGGCGACGGCCGAGTGGAGAAGGTTCTCGCCGCCGGCACCTGAAGCCGGGCCGACCGGAGGCGGCCATGGCTCACATCACGGACTCCCCTGCGTCGCCGTGAAACACGGCGGGCACGAGCGCGATGCGAGCCACAGCCACTCCCGAAGCGTCAGCTCACCGGAAGGCACTCTCGTCTGGCGGTCACCGGCGTCCCCCAACTCCGTGCCGGTGCCACCTGGTCACCGGCTCAGGCGACGAGACCGCGGCGGAACCCGTGCGCCACCGCTTGAGCGCGGTCGCGGACGCCGAGCTTGCGGAACAGCCGGCGCGCGTGGGTCTTGACCGTGTCTTCGGAGAGGTAGAGCTCGCGGCCGATCTGGCCGTTGCTCTTGCCCTGGCTCATGCCGCGCAGCACTTGGAGCTCGCGCTCCGTGAGCTGCACGCCGGGGTCGGACGGTTGCCGCGGTGCGGGCACCGAGGTGCTTGCCAGCGTGTGGGCCAGCGCCGCGACGAGTTCGGGCCGGGACGCGTCCCAGCGGAGGTAACCGCGGGCACCACCGGCGATGGCCGCGGCGATGCTCGCCGCGTCGTCGGGGGCGCCGAAGACGATCACGTTGGCTTGGGGATGCGCGGAGACGAGCCGGCGCGTGGCCTCGACGCCGTTGGGCACGGCGCGCTGGGTTCCCACCAGCACGACGTCCACGGCCTGCCGCGAGAAACGGGCCAACAGCTCGTCGCCATGTGCGACGCAATCGATCCGGCTCACTCCGGGGACAGCTGACATCACACGAGTGAGCCCTTCCCGGACGCTACGTCGGTCATCGCAGATCAAGACCGTCGTCACGGGAACTCCTTCCTGCAGGCGAGTGACGTTCCACATCCCCTATCGGACGCATGAGGCGAAACCTTGACACGATCCGGTGCTTAATCCCTCCAGAATTCGGGCCGCGGACACACGTGAGGGACATTCACTGGAACGGAGCAGGCCCCAGCCGTTACCCCCCGAGAGGACGCGACCCCGCGCCATACCTGCGATGTTCACCCGATCGCTGCGAATGTGACGATCACTTTGCCCGTCCGAACGAACATCGAGATCGACCCCGCAAATGGTTCTGTGATTTGGGTCACATCGTACTCAACTCAGCCCAGGACGGTAGCGGAAACCCGGGACACGGCGGTCTCGAGCGACCCGAGCAGCTCCACGTGGCCGGGCAGCGCCTCGGCCGACCAGCCCGCCCCGGCGACGAACGCGCGGGCCCGCTGCCGGGTGATCGGGATGTCGTCGAGGACGCGCGGAGCCGCGTAGTACGGCTGGTCCGCCCACAGCACCACCGCGGCCGGCGCGGAGCGCTTCACGGCGGCGGCCAGGCCCTCGCGCGGCAGGGCGGCGCCGAACAGCCGGTGCCCGACCCGGTTCGCCGCCAGCGCGGCGGCCAGCGCCACGAGTTCGAGCTCCTGGTTCTCGCCGGGGACCGGCGCGAGCACCACCGGCCGCGGGTTCTCCGGCTTCGGGGCCCGCGCGATGACCGAGCGCAGCGCTGTCGACGCGCAGTCGTTGAGCAGCTGGAGCACTTCGACACCGGTCCCGGAGCGCTGCCTGCGCTCGCTGACCGCGCGCAGCACCGGCTGCAACATCTCCTGCCAGGTCCGGACCACGCCGTCGCCGTCCATCGACTCGATCAGCAGCTGCTGCACCGACCACGAGTCCAGCGCCAGCGCCGCGCGGCCCAGCCCGCGGGTTCGCGGCCCGGCGCCCGAGAGCTTGAGGCCCCGGCCGCCGGTGTTGGCCCCGGCCAGGGCGAGTTCGTCATCGGCGCCGTCGAGCACGCCGGACAGCAGCAGGGGCGCGTCCTCGACGTCGGCCCGCTCCGGCGAGGAACCGTCCGGGCGGCGCTGCGGGGGCGGTGCGGCGACCGTGCGGGCGTAGCGGGCGGCCTCCATCGGCGAAGCGCCGCGCAGCAGCGCGCGCTGCATCTGCTCCAGGCGAGCGATGTCGTCCGGCCCGTAGCGGCGGTGCCTGCCGCTGGTGTGGTCGCTGGGGCCCAAGCCGTACCGGCGGTCCCAGGTGCGCAGCGTGGCGGGTGCGACGCCGAGCCTGCGTGCGACCGCGGCGACGCTGAGCCTCGGCTCGTCGTCCAGACCGATCCCCTCCGGCTCCTGCGCTGACGTCTCCGACGCGTCCACTCCATCACCAGCCGGTGAATCGCCGAACGGGTCGGGGGTGTGCACCCCCGCAATTGGTTCAGGCCGCGTCGTCACCCGGCACATATTCCGGTTCTCACCCGCCGAGAGCAAGCCGGTCGGACTTCGATCACCCCATTTCCAAGGATCACACCAACGATGAACAGCTTTTGGCGCGAAAGGGGTTGAACAAGTTTTGACTCGGTTCTACGGTCGGATCATGCGAGGCTGCGGCGGTCCCGCCGTAGCAAGGGAGGGGATCCACCGGTGGGAGGTGGTTGTCGCAATGGCAGACACTCGACGTCTTCCAGGACCGAACGCCGATATCTGGGATTGGCAGATACGGGGCTCGTGCAGGGGGATGGACAGCGCGTACTTCTTTCATCCGGACGGAGAGCGAGGTCCGGCACGAGCGCGGCGTGAGGCGAAGGCGAAGGAGGTGTGCCAGCACTGCCCTGTGCTAGCCCAGTGCCGCACTCACGCATTGGCGGTCCAGGAGCCGTACGGCATCTGGGGAGGACTGTCCGAGTCAGAACGGGAAGTGATCATCAAGGCGCGCAAGCGCCACCAGCTGGCGGTAGCAGCCGGCTGACCCCAGGACCATGACCGGCGGTGGGGGAAGCGCCGCAGGTCAGGTGGGCCGGGAACGAATGGCACGAGGGGCGTCATTCGCTCCCGGTGGAAGCGGAAAGAAGATCGGGGCGGTACCCAGGCATGGGTACCGCCCCGATCTTTCGCGTCGAGCGAGCGGCGCAGCCGCTCGTCCGCCGGAGTGCCTTCCGGTCAGTGGCCGTGGCCGTGGCCGTGTCCGTGGCCGCCGGCCTCCTCGGTCTCCTCCGGCTTGTCCACGACGGCGCTCTCGGTGGTGAGCACCATGCGGGCGATGGAGGCCGCGTTGGCGACCGCGGAGCGGGTCACCTTCAGCGGGTCGACGATGCCGGCCTGCACCAGGTCGCCGTACTCGCCGGTGGCGGCGTTGTAGCCGGAGCCCCAGTCGAGGTCGCGGACCTTGGACACCACGACGGCGCCCTCCTGCCCGGCGTTGGCGGCGATCCAGAACAGCGGAGCCTCCAGCGCGCGGCGGACCAGCTGCACACCGGTCGCCTCGTCACCGGTCAGGCCGAGGTTGCCCTCCAGCGACTTGGAGGCGTGGATCAGCGCGGACCCACCACCGGGCACGCTGCCCTCCTCGGCGGCGGCCTTGGACGCCGCGACGGCGTCCTCGATCCGGGACTTGCGCTCCTTGAGCTCGGTCTCGGTGGCCGCGCCGACCTTGATCACCGCGACGCCGCCGGCCAGCTTGGCCAGCCGCTCCTGCAGCTTCTCGCGGTCCCAGTCGGAGTCGGTCGCCTCGATCTCCTTGCGGAGCTGAGCGGCGCGCTCGGCGACGTCCGCGGCGGAACCGCGACCGTCGACCAGGGTGGTCTCGTCCTTGGTGACGGTGACCCGGCGGGCCGCACCCAGCACCTCGGGACCGGCCTCGGAGAGCTTCAGACCCAGCTCGGGCGCGATGACCTGAGCACCGGTGACGATGGCCAGGTCGTCCATGAACGCCTTGCGGCGGTCACCGAAGAACGGGGCCTTGACCGCGACGACCTTGAGGGTCTTGCGCACGGCGTTGACGGCCAGGGTGGACAGCGCCTCGCCCTCGACGTCCTCGGCCACGATCAGCAGCGGCTTGCCGTCCTGCACGACCTTCTCCAACAGGGGCAGCAGCTCCTGGATGTTGGAGATCTTCTCCCGGTGCAGCAGGATCTGCGCGTCCTCCAGAACGGCTTCCTGGCGCTCGGCGTCGGTGACGAAGTGCGGCGAGACGAAGCCCTTGTCGAACTGCACGCCCTCGGTGAGGTCCAGCTCGGTGGCCAGCGTCGAGGACTCCTCGATGCTGATGACGCCGTCCTCGCCGACCTTCTCCATGGCCTCGCCGATCAGGTCGCCGATGGCCTCGTCGCGCGAGGACACGGTGGCGATCTGGGCGATGTTGTCACGGCCCTTGACCGGGGTGGCCTTGGCCTTCAGCGCCTCGACCACGGCCTCGGCGGCCAGGGTGACGCCCTTGTTCAGCGACGCCGGGTTCGCGCCCGCGGCCAGGTTGCGCAGGCCCTCGCGGACCAGCGACTGGGCCAGCACGGTCGCGGTGGTGGTTCCGTCACCGGCGACGTCGTTGGTCTTGGTCGCGACGTTCTTGGCGAGCTGGGCGCCCAGGTTCTCGAACGGGTCCTCGAGCTCGATCTCGCGAGCGATGGTGACGCCGTCGTTGGTGATCTGCGGTCCGCCGAACTGCTTGTCCAGCACGACGTACCGGCCTCGCGGCCCGAGCGTGACCTTCACCGCGTCGGCGAGCTGGTTGACGCCGCTTTCCAGCGCACGGCGCGCCTGCTCGTCGAAGGTGATCTGCTTAGCCATTTTTGCTACAGCCCTTCAGATGAGTGCCTGATCCCGAACATGCAGCCGCCCCGGCGGTCCCGCGGTCGGGACCGCCGGGGCGGCTGTGCCCACGCTGGGTGGGCGCACGATGATCTGGCGTCAGTTGACGACGGCCAGCACGTCGCGGGCGGAGAGGATCAGGTACTCCTCGCCGTTGTACTTGACCTCGGTGCCGCCGTACTTCGAGTAGATGACGACGTCGCCTTCCTTCACATCCACGGGGATGCGGTTGCCCTTGTCGTCGATGCGACCCGGGCCGACTGCCAGGACCTTGCCCTCCTGGGGCTTTTCCTTGGCGGTGTCCGGGATCACGATGCCGGACGCAGTCGTCGTCTCGGCTTCGCTCGCCTGGACCACGATCTTGTCCTCAAGCGGCTTGATGCTCGCCACGGTGTGACCTCCACCTTCTGGGGCCTTCGAAGCGTTGGCTGGGAATGACGGCTCCGTTGCTCCCCGTCGTCGCGGGTGCCGGGGCGCGGTGGCGCCGTGCTGCTAGCACTCTACCCAGGAGAGTGCCAGCGCTCAACAACCACCCGCTCACTCGAACGCCGGAACACGACTTCGCGCATTCAACGGCACCGCTCGCACCTCACGACGAGCGGGGTTCATTCAACCCGCACCGGGCCCTCCGCGATCGCCGTTTCGAACCTCTTTCACCCAACGGGGCGACGGCATCACGGAAAGTGGCGGCACGCGGTGTCGATCACCGCACCCCAGCCCACCTGCGACGTCGTGACCTGTGCGCTGCGGACAGTGATCATCGCTGGTAGATCGGCATGCGGGGAATCTCACCAATGCCTCCAGGTGGTTCACACCTGCGGCGTCCGGTGGCCTAGGTTGCACGGCATGCCAGCCCTCTCCAAGCCCGCGAACCGGCCGTGGGAGCGACGCCCCCGACCCGCTCGCCCGCCTGGTCCGTCCGGCCCCCCGACCCGATCCAGCTGGCGTCCGAAGTAAGCGACGCCTCCGCTCAGACCAGACCGCACTGCTGCGGTCGCCTGATTTTGCCGACAATTCACCAAACCCTCCAGGCATGTCGGTAGTTTCCGCCTTCGCCAGGCGAGCACCGTCGAACTCCGGATGCGTCCGCAGGAAGACCTGGAGGGCTTGAGATGTCCGACCCCAACGTTCCGTTATCCGGCCGACTCACCCGGCGCGCCGTGCTGCTGGGCGGCGCCGCCGCCTTCGGCGCGACCGCGCTGGGTGGATCGGCCGTCGCCAACGCGCTGGCGATGCCCGGCGCGGGAGTGCGCAAGCTGGCCGATCCCTTCACCCTCGGCGTCGCCTCCGGCGACCCGCTGCCCGAGGGCGTGGTGCTGTGGACCCGGCTCGCCCCCGAACCCACCAACGACGACGGCCTGGGCGGGATGCCCGAGAAGGTCGTGCCGGTGCAGTGGGAGGTCGCGACCGACGAGAAGTTCAGCGACGTCGTGCAGTCCGGTGAGGCGCAGGCCGCTCCGGAGCTCGGGCACAGCGTCCACGTCGAGCTGGAGGGCCTCCAGCCGGGCGCCGAGTACTTCTACCGGTTCAAGGCGCAGGACGCGATCTCGTCGGTCGGCCGCACCCGGACCGCCCCGGCGGCAGGATCGCTCGGCGAGCTGACCATGTGCTTCGCCTCGTGCGCCCACTACGGCGAGGGCTACTTCACCGCCTACAAGCGGATGGCCGAGGACGAACCGCACCTGATCCTGCACCTCGGCGATTACCAGTACGAGTACGCCGCGTCCGACGACGACGTCCGGAAGGTCCTCGGGCCGGAGACCCGCACGCTCGCCAACTACCGGCAGCGGCACGCGCAGTACAAGACCGACCCGGACCTGCAGCTCGCGCACGCCACGGCACCGTGGGTCGTGGTCTGGGACGACCACGAGACCGAGAACAACTGGGCCGACGAGATCCCGGAGAAGCCCGACGACGGTTTCCTCGATCGCCGCGAGGCCGCGTTCCAGGCGTACTACGAGAACATGCCGCTGCGTTCGACTTCCAAGCCGAGCGGGATCGATCTCCAGCTGTACCGGCGGCTTTCGTGGGGCTCGCTGGTGAACTTCCACATGCTCGACACCCGGCAGTACCGCAGCGACCAGGCCTGCGGCGACGGCGTCCAGCCCGGTTGCGACGACCGCGAGGACCCGAACCGCTCGCTGACCGGCGCCGAGCAGGAGAAGTGGCTCGTCGACGGGTTCAACAGCACCTCGGCCCGCTGGGACGTGCTGGGGCAGCAGGTGTTCTTCTCCAAGATCGACCTGACCCCGGGTTCCGAAGAGGGCTACAACATGGACGCCTGGGACGGCTACGTCGCCAACCGCGACCGCATCGCCGACGCCATGGCCGACAGCGCGGTCCGCAACGGGGTCGTGCTCACCGGTGACGTCCACCGGCACTGGGCCGCGGAGATCAAGCGCACCCACGACGACCCGGACTCCCCCGCGGTCGGCACCGAGCTGGTGACGACGTCGATCACCAGCGGCGGTGACGGCAGCGACGACACCAACGACGACGTCCTGGCCGAGAACCCGCACGTGAAGTACTACGCGAACCGCCGGGGCTACGTCCGGACGAAGTTCACCGAGTCCCAGCTCACGGCCGACTACCGGACCGTGGCGAAGGTGTCCGAAGAGGACGCCCCGGCCAAGACCGCGAAGACCTTCGTGGTCGAAGACGGCAACCCCGCCCTCAACCCCGCCTGACCCCGGGCCACGAGCTCCCACCACCCGATCGCGTCCGAGCACGATGCCCTCCCGGGCATCTCCCACCTCCCGCTCGGGTCCTCGATCGGGTGGTGCCTCGTGCCTGCCACCGGCTGATCCGCACGATTTCAGTGGAAGTCGGGGATCTGATTTCCACTGAACTCCGGTTCCGGACTTCCACTGAAATCCTGTCGTTCAGGCTGCCGGGGGCGGTGGCAGACTGGCGGGGTGCGTGTGGTGTGGGTGGTTGTCCTGGTGGCGGTAGGCGGTCTGGTCGCCCCGTTCGCGTGGGCCTGGGGTCGGAGCGTCGGCCGGGTCCGCGATGCGGGTGACGTGCCCGCGTTGGACGTCGCCCTGGTCCTGGGCGCCGGAGTCAGGTGGGACGGGGTTCCCAGCCGGATCCTCCAGGGGCGGTTGGACGTCGCTCGCGAGCTGCTCCGGGCCGGGAAGGTCCGGCGGATCATCGTCAGCGGGTCGCCGGAGTCGCGCGGGCACAGCGAGCCGGTCGTGATGCGGCGCTACCTGCGGGCGCGCGGAGTCCCGGACGAGGCCGTGGTGCTCGACGAGTCCGGTGTGGACACCTACTCCTCGTGCCGGACGGCGGCCCGCGAGCACGATTCGCTGATCGTGGTGACCACCCGCTTCCACCTGCGGCGATCGATCGCGCTGGCGCGGCGGCTCGGGATCGACGCCTACGGCGTCGGGCACGACGCCGCGGCCGACGGGCTCCGGCGCGTCAACGCGCGGGCGACCCGTCGCGAGGTCCTCGCGACCGTCAAGGCCTTCTGGCTGCCGCGCTGACCTCTACTGCACGACGATCGCGTGCACCGGCAAGCCCGGGTTCGCCGGCATGTCCAGCGGCGACGGCTTGGCGCCGGAGTGCAGCACGTGCGCGCCCAGCGCCGCGATCATCGCGCCGTTGTCGGTGCACAGCCGGGGACGCGGCACGCGCAGCGTGATCCCGGCCGCCGCGCAGCGCTCGCGCGCCAGCTCCGACAGCCGCGAATTCGCCGCCACCCCGCCGGAGATCACCAGGGTGTCGATGTCGTGGTCCTGCGCCGCGCGGATCGCCTTGGCGGTGAGCACGTCGGCGACGGCCTCCTGGAACGAGGCGCACACGTCCGGGATCGGGATGTCCCGGCCCGCGCGCTGCTCGGTCTCCACCCAGCGGGCGACCGCGGTCTTCAGGCCGGAGAAGGAGAAGTCGTACTTGGCGTCGCGCGGACCCGTGAGCCCGCGCGGGAACGCGATGGCCTTCGGGTCGCCGAGCTTGGCCTGCTGGTCGATCGGCGGGCCGCCCGGGTAGGGCAGGTCGAGGATGCGGGCGACCTTGTCGTAGGCCTCACCGGCGGCGTCGTCGATGGTCGTGCCGACCTCGGTGATCTTCTCCTCGACGCCCTCCACCAGCAGCAACTGGCTGTGCCCGCCGGAGACCAGCAGGGCCAGGCAGCGCTCCGGCAGCGGACCGTGCTCCAGGGTGTCCACGGCGACGTGCCCGCCCAGGTGGTTCACGCCGAACAGCGGCACGTCGAGCGCGGTCGCGTACGCCTTCGCGGAGGCGACGCCGACCATCAGCGCCCCGGCCAGACCGGGGCCGGCCGTGACGGCGATCGCGTCCACATCGGACAGTGAGAGCCCCGATTCGTCCAGCGCGCGGCGCATCGTCGGCGCCATGGCGGCCAGGTGCGCGCGGCTGGCGATCTCCGGGACCACGCCGCCGAACCGCGCGTGCTCGTCCACGCTGGACGCCACCGCGTCGGCCAGCAGCTCCACGCGGCCGTCGGCGGAGAGCCGGACCAGGCCGACTCCCGTCTCATCGCAGGAACTCTCGATCCCCAGAACGATCCGCTCGCTCATGACGCCTCCACGGCTTCGCGTCGCATGGTGTGGGCATCGGCCCCCGAGGGCTGGTAGTACCGCGGGCGCAGGCCGACGATCTCGAAGCCGTGGTCGCGGTACATCGCGATCGCCGGCTCGTTGTCGGTGCGCACCTCCAGGAACGTCGTCGCCCGGTGCTCGTCGGCGCGCGTCAGCAGCGCGCGCAGCAGGGTCTTGCCGACACCGCGCCCCTGGTGCGCGGGGTCGACGCCGATGGTGTGCACCTCGGCCTCCGCGTGCGGCGGGCGGCCGTTGACCGCCAGGCCCGCGTAGCCGATCAGCCGTTCGTCGAGGTAGGCGCCGAGGTAGTAGTGGCCCTGGTCCAGCTCGGAGGAGAACGCCGACTTCGACCACGGGTCGTCGCCGCCGAACAGCACCTGCTCCAGCTGGGCGCAGCGGCGCAGGTCGGCCCGCCTCAGCTTGAGGACCTTGACCTCGGTGACCGACTCGCTCACCGGGTGAGCACCGACTTCCGCTTCCCGGGCTCCTCGGCGTCCGGTCGCCGCAGGTACAGCGGCACCAGCGGCTCGGGGTCGGCGTCGAGCGCGGCGGCGGCCACCAGACCGGCGGGAGTGGGGAACCGCGGTTCGACGGCGTCGAGGCCGACGGCCTCGGCCAGCTCCCCCGCTGCGGCCGCGAAGCCGCTGGTGTGGACGTCGGCGGGGCGCGCGACGTGCGGGCCGTCGACGCGGGTCGCGCCGTCGTAGGCGGCCCAGTAGGTCTCCTTGCGGCGCGCGTCGGTGGCGACCAGCAGCGGACCGGTCACCTCAGCGGCGGCGGCGATGGCGTCCAGGCTGCACACCGGGTGCACCGGGACGTCGCACGCCTGGCCGAGGGCGGCGGCGGTGGCCAGGCCGACCCGCAGGCCGGTGAAGGGCCCCGGTCCGATCCCGGCGACGATCGCGTCGACGTCGGCGAAGCCGCGACCGGCCTCCTCCATGACGTCGACCAGTTGAGGCATCAGCAGTTCGCCGTGCGCGCGCGGGTTGATCGTGACGCGCTCGGCGAGAACCCGCGGGCTGCCTTCGTCGAGGTCGACCAGCCCCGCCGTGACCGCGGGCGTCGAGGTGTCCAGCGCAATGACGAGCACAGCTATCCAGCGTACGTCAGCGCTGGTCACGGACGTCCATCGGGTCAGCGGGCACCACCGCGCGTGGGGACGATCAGCGCATCGCGTGCTGCTGCTTGGCGCGGGTGACGGCCATGACGTGCTCCATCAGGGTCGTCAGCAGCTGCTTGTTGGAGTCCCGCTGCCGCGCGTCGCACAGCATGATCGGCACGTTCTCGTCGATGTCCAGCGCGCGCCGGACCTCTTCCGGATCGTAGATCTGAGTGCCGTTGAAGCAGTTCACACCGATGATGAACGGCAGCCCGCGGCCCTCGAAGTAGTCGATCGCCGCGAAGCAGGTGTCCAGTCGCCGGGTGTCGGCCAGCACGATCGCCCCGAGCGCCCCGTTGGCCAGTTCGTTCCACATGAACCAGAAGCGCTCCTGGCCCGGGGTACCGAACAGGTACAGGATCAGGTCGGAACTGATGGTGATGCGGCCGAAGTCGAAGGCCACCGTGGTGGTGGTCTTGCGCTCCACGCCCGTCAGGTCGTCGACCCCGGCGCTCGCCTCGGTCAGCGTCTCCTCGGTCCGCAGGGGCACGATCTCGCTGACCGACCCCACCAGGGTCGTCTTGCCGACACCGAACCCGCCCGCGATGAGGATCTTCGCGGCGACCGCGTTGAGGCTGGCTTGTTCAGAGTTTGCGGATCCCATCCAGCACCTTCTGCATCATGTCGAGGCTCGGCCCGGTCGTCGGCGACGAGTCCGGTCCGAAGACCACGTAGTCCCGCTCGATCAAGTCACTGATCAGAATCTTCACCACGCCCAGCGGCAAGTCCGCTCGTGCGGCGACCTCGGCGACCGAGACCGGATACCCGCATCCCTGCAGCACCCGCTGGTAGTTGGGTGAGAGCGCACGCGCGTTCGGCGGCAGCGGTTGGCGCGCCACGACGAGCGTGATCAGGTCGAGCTCGTAGCTCGTGGCCCGCGTACGCCCCTTGGTCAGGGCGTACGGACGCACCACCGGTCCCGCGTCCTCGTCGAACCATCCTCGCCCACCTGACATGGCGCTCACACATCAAGGGGAGAACCGGCGGCACGGGGCGCGGAGCTCAGGTAGTTGCCCACCCTGGTCACCATGCGGTTCGCCTCGAAAGCGATCATGCCGAGGTCGGCGTCCGCGGCGGCGATCAGCGCGAGGCAGGCGCCCTCGCTGGCCGCGGTGACCATCAGGAAGCAGTTCGCCATCTCCACGACGGTCTGGTAGACCTCACCGCCGTCGAACTGCAGCGCCGCCCCCTTCGACAGGCTCTGGAAACCGGAGGCGACCGCCGCCAGGTGCTCCGCGTCGGCTTGGCCGAGCTTCGGCGTCTTGCCCAGCAGCAGGCCGTCGGAGGACAGCAACGCGGCCTTGTCCGCGCCGGCCAGCCGCTGCACGAGATCGTTGAGCAGCCAGTCAACTTCCTTGCTATAAGCCTTCAGCGTCATGCCTCGTTTCCTCCTGGCCGCGCACCATCGTTGTTCACGTCGTTGGTGCGCGCTCGCTTGGTGCCTGTTTGGAAGGCGTTCATGCTGTTGCGGAACCTGTCGGGCGTCCGCGGCGGACCGCTGCTGGGAGCGGGCTGCTGCGGCGCGGCTTCAGGCTTCTGGTTCTGGTCGATCTGGGCGCGGAGCGGCGCCGCGAGATTGGCCTTCTGACCGCGCCGGCGCTGCGGGAGCGGCGGCTTGTCGGCCGAGCTGGAAACCGACGTGTTCACCGAAACCCCGGCCGTGGTGCCGCTCTTCGGCGGACCAGAGCCGTTGGTTCCGTTCGCAACGACCTCCGTCGGGAGGATTTCACCAGACGCGTTGGGCATGTTCGACGACAGCCCCGGCATGTTCGCCGGAGGCTCCGGCGCGATCCGCCGTCCCATCGCCGGACGCTGCTGTTCGTTGACCCGGGGCTCGGGCTGGCGCGGCAGCGCGGCGGGGCGACGCTGCTCGGCCGGGTTCTGCTGCGGCGCACCGATCTCACCGGTGGCCGGCCCGGACCCGTTGGCACCCGGGTGGGCCCAACGCTGCGTGGCCCCCTCGTGACCGACCGGGTTGTGCGGGGTGATCGGGCTGTCGGGCCCGATCGGGTCCGGAATGACGTCCGGGTCGAGCCGGCCTTCCATCCAGCGCTTGCGCGGGATCTTCGGCCGGGTCTCCGGCTCGGCGGCCGGGATCGCGGGCTGCGAACCGCTCTGCTCGACGCGCTCCTGGCGCTCGGTCTGCGGACCGCGCTCGGCGACGATGTGGTTCGGGATCAGCGCCACGGCCCGGATCCCGCCGTAGGCGGAGTCGCGCAGGGTGACCTTGATGCCGTGCCTGCCCGCCAGCTGCGCGACCACGAACAGGCCCATCCGGGCCTCTTCGGACAGCGCCATCACCGAGAAGTCGGGCGGGCTGGCCAGCAGCTGGTTGAGCTCGTCGAGCTTCTCGGCCTCCAGGCCGATGCCCTGGTCCTCGATCTCGACGATGATGCCCTTGCCGACCACGTTGCCGCGGACCTCGACGTGCGATTCCGGCGGCGAGAACGAGGTCGCGTTGTCCACCAGCTCGGCGAGCAGGTGCACGAGGTCGGCGACCGCGCGGCCCTGCACCGAGATCTCCGGCAGCTGCTGGATCTCGACGCGGGCGTAGAGCTCGGTCTCGGCGACCGCGCCCTGCACGACGTCGTGCAGCAGGACGGGGTTGCGCCACTGCCGGCCGGGGCGCTGACCACCGAGGATGATCAGGTTCTCGGCGTTGCGGCGGGACTGGGTCGCGAGGTGGTCGAGCTGGAACAGCAGCTCCAGCTGGTCCGGGTCCTCCAGCTTGCGCTCGGCCTTGTCGAGCACCTGCAGTTGGCGGTGGACCATGACCTGGCTGCGGTGGGCGATGTTGAGGAACACCGAGCGGACACCCTGCCGGGTCTCGGCCTCGGCGACGGTCGCGCGGATCGCGGTGCGCTGCGCCTCGTTGAAGGCGTTGGCGACCTCACCGATCTCGTCGCTGCCGAAGCGCAGCCAGGAGACCTCGCGCTCGACGTCGACCTGCTTCCCGTTGCGCAGCCGCGCCACGACCGACGGCATCTCCCGCTCGGCCAGCGCCAGCGTCTCGCTGCGCAGCTTGTTGAGCCGTCGCACCAGCAGGTTCGCCAGCCGCAGGGCGATCAGGAAGACGATCAGGACGATCAGCACGATGATCGCGCCGGTGATCGCCGAGGTCAGCAGCGTCTCGCCGGCGACCGTGCCACCGAGGACCAGCGCGTACTGGTAGTGCGAGGTCGACAGGGCGTTGAGCTCGCGCGCCAGGTCGTGCGTGGAGCTGATCCAGTCGCTGGTGCTGACCGGGACCTTGATGACCTGACCGGCCGCGGCCTGAGCACCCGCGACCTCCATGGCGTCCTGCACCGCGTCGACGCGGGTCCAGGCGGAGCCCTTCTGGAGGTCCTTGTAGGTCTGCTCCTCGACCGGCGTCATTCGCGGCGTCAGCGAGTTCAGGTTGTCGTGGAAGGCGCCGATCTGGTGCGCGTACTCGTGGTACTGCGCGGGCGTCATGCCGACCGAGGTGCGGCCCAGCGCGAGCGCGTGGCCTCGGGCCATGGCGTCGGCCGCGTCCATGAGGTCGGCCGACACCGAGCTCTCGTAGGAGACCTGAGCGTCCGGCGCGTACCGGACGTAGGTCCGCAGGCTCATGTTGTAGGCGTCGAACAGGCCGTTGTAGAACTTGTAGACCGCGTCCAGTTCGGCCGGTCCACCGTCGACCTGCTTGCGCACCTCCTTGACGGTGCCCAGCTGCGAGCGGAACTCGTCGAAGTTGCTCCGCGCCTCGCTCGGCACCGAGTCGGCGAACTCCTCGGCGACGCCGTCCATCTCGGCCAGCGAGGCGTCGAACTTCTTGCGGACCTCGTCGAGGTTGCGGCGCTCGTTGCGGTTGCTGAGGTAGACGAGGGTCAGCTGCCGCTCGTCCTGCAGGTTGGCGACGAATCTGGCCGAGGGGTCCTTGGCGTCGGCGAGTCTGCCGACGTAGTTCTGCACGCTCAGGCCGTGAAAGATCAGGTACCCGGACAAGCCCACGCCGACGAGCAGGGCCGCGACACTCGGGACGAGTGCGATGGCCATCAGGCGCGCCTTGATCGTGCCGGAGGCGAAGGAGCTTTTCAGCGTTGACATGGACCTCGTCTCAAACCTTCTCCGTTGGTTGGCCGCAGCAAGAAGAACCCACGCCGACCCTGCGTACCCCGAAACGGCCGGGCCTGCGGGCGCGCCGAAAAATTTCGGACCCACCGGCACATCAGATGACGACGCAGCCTAGGACCGCAGTCATGCATGGTCAACGCGCTATTGGGACCTATCGACACAATTGTTATACACGCTGGTCGGGCAGTATGCGCGGGAAGATTAGCAGACGCGCTCGGCAATGCTGAATTGCATTGCCACTTATCCCATCACACGGCGAACTGGTTCAGAACTGCAACATCGAGACCGCCTGCCCTGAACCGGTTCCGACTGGTTGGCCACCCGGCCAGAACTGGTCCGGACCTACGCACGATTACTCTGTTAGGCCTAATCAAAACGCTGCCAAAAGGGTGATTCAGACACTACTTTACGGTCAGGTAGGCTCTCGCGACGTTGGCAGGTGAAAACCGGCCACACCGACTTTTCAAGCACCATTTCCCCCGACCCCAGAGGAAGTCAACACAACCCCGGAAAGTCATCTTCGAATAGCTTCTGGTCACTGGAAGTGACGCTCGCGGCCAAATGTCGCAATTCGACTACTCCTGGCGACCTGAAATGAATTTTCGATGACGCGGTGCACACCCGCCGGCATCGCACGGGGTTAGTGACGGACCTGAAGTCGGACAAGTCCTGCCTTGGCCTGTTTGAGTACGTCGGCACGTCTTTTCCGCTCGGTGAATGGTCCCCGGTCGGCCATTTGAGTGCTGGCGCGCGAGAGGAGTTTGGATGGTTCACCCCGCCACCGCTCACGAGGAAGCCGCTCCGGCGCCCGGCACGCGACGCCGACGCTTCCTCACCTACGTCGCGGCGGCCCCGATGCTGACCGTCGCCGGCAAGTTCGTGATGGAAGGTGAAGCCGCCGCCGCACCCGGGCAGGTCGCCGGTCAGCTGCCGCTTCCCCCCGTCTCCGGGCTCATGGACTTCGGCGACCTCATGGAGATCGCCACCGCGCCCACCATGGCGCTGATGAAGCTGGAGTTCACCGCGGACAACAAGGTCCGCTTCGAGCTCCCGCGCCTCGAATCCGGGCAGGGCATCAACACCGCAGTGGTGATGATGCTGGCCGAGGAGCTCGGCGCGCGCACCCAGGACGTCGTGGTCGAGCTCTCCGACGCCCGCCCCGAGCTGCTGTTCAACCAGTTCACCGCGGCTTCGTCGTCGGTGCGCACGTTCTGGAAGCCGCTGCGCCAGATGGCCGCCACCGCGCGCTCCCGGCTGCTCACCGCCGCCGCCAAGAAGTGGAGCGTCTCCGCCAGCGGCCTGACCACCCAGGGCACCGGCGTGGTCGGCCCGGGCGGCCGCAAGGCCACCTTCGCCGAGCTCGCCAAGGACGCCGCCAAGGTGGTCGTCCCCTCGGTGCCCGCCACGCCGAAGAGCCCGGACGAGTTCAAGGTCCTCGGCAAGGGGCACACCCGCTCCGACGCCACCGCCCTCGTCACCGGCAAGGCCCACTTCGTCTCGGACCTGAAGATCCCGGGTTCCGTGGTGGCCGTCGTGGTCCGCCCGCCGACCCTGGACGGCGAGGTCGAGTCCTACGACGACTCCGCCATCCGCAACGTCCCCGGGTTCAAGGGCACCGCTGAGATCTCCACCGGTGTCGCCGTGTGCGCCGAGTACACCTGGCAGGCCATGGAGCTGGCCAAGAAGCTCGACGTCACCTGGAAGCAGGGCCCCATCGCCGACATGTCGTCGGCCGACATCCAGGAGAAGCTGGCCGGGATGACCGGCAGCCTCGACGACGGGATCTCCGACAGCGACGGCGACGAGATCGACGAGAGCTTCGACTTCGCCTTCGTCAGCCACGCGCCGATGGAGGTCAACTACGCGATCGCCGACGTCAAGGACGGCAGCGCCGAGATCTGGGTTCCCGCCCAGTCCCCGCAGGTCGCGCAGAAGGACATCGCCGCGGCCGTCGGCGTCCTCGACGTCAAGGTGCACGTCACCCGCGCCGGCGGTTCCTTCGGCCGGCACCTGTTCCACGACGCCGCGGTCGAGGCCGCCGAGGTCTCCAAGGCCATCGGCAAGCCGGTCAAGCTGATGTGGACCCGCAACGACGACACCCGCCACGGCCGGATGCGCCCCGCCTCGCACCACCGCGTCAAGGCGTCGTTCCGCAGCGGCAAGGTGCGGTCCTGGGCGCACAAGATGGCCAGCGTCTCGACCGACTTCAACCACGGCATCGGTGACCTGATCACCTCGACCGCCGTGCAGTCCGGGATCGGCAAGCTCCCGGCCGCGCAGCTGTACTTCAACCTGACCCAGTCGGTGCCCTACGAGTTCGGCACCACCACCATCTCGCTGAACGACTACCCGCTGGAGGGCGTGCACACCGGCAGCTGGCGGTCGGTGCACTCGGCGACCTTCCGCACCGCGGAGGACCTGGTCGTCGACCAGATCGCGGAGAAGGCCGGTTCCGACGCGGCGAACTTCCGGTTGGACAACGCCAAGACCGACCGCGCGAAGGCCGTGCTGCGGAAGGTCATGAAGGACGGCAAGTGGGGCCGCTCGATGCCCAAGGGCCACGCGCAGGGCATCTCGATGCACGAGGAGTTCAAGTCGGTCGCGGCCTGCTTGGTCGAGATCAACGCCACGGACCCGAAGAAGCCGCGGGTCACCAAGGCCGTGATCGCCGTCGACGCGGGCGTTCCGCTGAACCCGCGCGGCATCGAAGCTCAG
The DNA here is from genome assembly GCF_004348435.1 of Saccharopolyspora terrae. Classification (NCBI taxonomy): domain Bacteria; kingdom Bacillati; phylum Actinomycetota; class Actinomycetes; order Pseudonocardiales; family Pseudonocardiaceae; genus Saccharopolyspora; species Saccharopolyspora terrae. The sequence continues at coordinate 24,770 of NZ_SMKS01000037.1, forward strand.
ATGATGGGCGGCCTGACCGACGCGATCTCCACGGTGCTGCAGGCGGGCATCCACATCGACAACGGTGCGGTGCGCGAGGGCAGCTACGGGGACTTCCTGTGGGCGCGTCAGCGTCACACCCCCACCGACCTGCAGATCCACGTCATGCCGGCCACCACCGACGAGCCGGGCGGTGTGGGCGAGCTGGGCGTGCCGGTGTGCGCGGGTGCGATCGCCACCGCCTACGCCCGCGCGACCGGCACCAAGCCGCGCAGCTTCCCGGTCAACTACTGATTCCGGCCTGAAGAGATCTTCCGCTAAGGAGTCCCCGAGCGACATGCCCAAGTACGAGTTCACCGTCAACGGCAAGGACGTCGAGGTCGACGTCCCCGCGGAGATGCCCCTGCTGTGGGTGCTGCGCGACGAGCTGCGCATCACCGGTCCCAAGTACGGCTGCGGTGTGGGCGTCTGCCGCGCCTGCACCTGCCTGCAGGACGACGAGGCCGTCCAGACCTGCATGGTCAAGGCCGAGGACGCCGACGGCACCGAGATCACCACGATCGAGGGCCTGGCCGACGACGACGAGCTGCACCCGGTGCAGCAGGCGTGGTTGGACCGGGACGTCGCGCAGTGCGGTTTCTGCCAGCCGGGCCAGATCATGCAGGCCGTCGCGCTGATCAACGAGACCAGCGAGCCGACCGACGCGGACATCGACAAGATCGAGAACGTCTGCCGCTGCGGCACCTACGGCCGGATCCGCCAGGCCATCAAGCAGGCGGCCGAGAACATGTGAGTCTGCGTGGCCGGGCGGGGGATTCCTCCGCCCGGCCACGAGCGCAGGAACAGTTCAAGAAGAAGTTGATGAGGGCATGACACTTCGCAAGTCTTTCGCCGCCGGGCTGGTCTTCGCCTGCGCGGCTCTTTCCGCGTGCGGCGGTGGTTCTTCCGAGGACCACAGCATGCACATGCAGCACGGCGGCGGCGAGCAGGCCGGTGGCGGCATGCAGATGAACATGGGCGACGCCAACGCCACTCCGGCCAAGGACGTGCCGGGCGCGCAGCTGCGCACCAACCCGTTCACGCTGCTGCCCACTCGTGCGCCGGGCACCGACCAGGCCGCGGGCACCGCGTGGCTGGCGATCCACCCGGGCGGCACGACGGTCACGCTGGAGATGACCGGTCTGGCGCCGAACGGCAAGTACATGGCCCACGTGCACGCCAAGCCGTGCGCGGAGGAGGCCGGCGGTGAGCACTTCAAGTTCGACCCCGCCGGGTCGGAGATGCCGCCGAACGAGATCCACCTGGCGTTCACCGCTGACGCCACCGGTCGCGGCTTCATGACCGCCGAGAACGACAAGCCGGCCGAGGCCGCCAAGTCGCTCGTGGTCCACCCGGCCGAGTTCACCGACAACCGAATCGCATGCGCCGACCTCTGAGAACCACCGTCGGTGCGGTTCTGAGCGCGCTGCTGGTCCTGCTGGGCGCAGGCACCGCGTTCGCGCACAGCGGGCTCAACTCCGCTTCCCCCGGCCCGGGTGAAACCGCCCAGGCCGGGGTGGACCGCATCGAGATGGATTTCGCAGGGGCCCTGGACGAGTCGAAGCCGCCGCAGATCGAGGTGAAGGATCCCGCGGGAGCCGATCACGTCTCGGGTGAGGCGGACGTCGACGGCAACCACGTGACCGTCCACATCGAAGCGCTGAAACCCGGTCTGCACACGGTGAAGTACCGGACCGTCTTCGACGACGGCCACACCACCGAGGGCGGCTTCTACCTCAACGTCGCCCCGGCTCCGCCGGGTGAGTCCGGCGGCGGCAGCTACATGCTCTGGCTCAGCATCGGCGGTGGCGCGGTGATCGTCGTGCTGCTGATCGTGGTGATCGCCCTGATCCCGCGCCGGTCCGAGTCCGAGTAGCACCAGAACGACGAGAACGGCCCCCTCCCGGGTTCACCTGGGAGGGAGCCGTTTTCGAATTTCGCGCGAAATTCGAGGCCGATGTTTCGCGTTCGAATTTCGCGCGAAATTCGAATCGCACCTCGAAAGCCGCTGTTCAGAGGTGGTTCTCGGCCAGCGTTGCGGCGAGGGTCGTGAGGATGGGGGCCGGGTCGGCCATGCAGCGCTGCGGGTCCGGTTCGACGTCGAGGAGGGCGTAGGCGGCGTCGATCCCGGCCTCCGCCAGCCGTTCCTGGGTGAGGTCGCAGCGGCCCGCGATGGCGATGACCGGGATTCCCGCTTGGATGGCGCGAGCCGCGACCCCGGCCGGGGCCTTGCCGTGCAGGGTCTGCTCGTCCAGAGCGCCTTCGCCGGTGATGACCAGTCCCGCGCCGTCGAGCCGCTCGTGGAAGCCGACGAGGTCGAGGACGACGTCCACGCCGGGCCGCATCGTCGCGCCCAGCGCCGCCAGAGCGGCGAAGCCGACTCCGCCCGCCGCGCCCGCGCCGGGCTGCTCGGCGACGTCGCGTCCGCCCGCGGCCCGCATGGCCTGCGCGTACCGGGCCAGAGCGGTGTCGAGGAGCTCCACCTGCTCCGGGTTCGCGCCCTTCTGCGGCCCGTAGACGTGGGCGGCGCCGTTCGGTCCGGTAAGCGGGTTGTTCACATCGGACGCGAGGATCAGCTCGACCTCACCGATCCTGGGGTCCAGCCCGGACAGGTCGATCTCGCCGACGTCGGCCAGCGGGCCGCCGCCGGGCGCGACCGGATTTCCGTTCGCATCCAGGATTCTCGCGCCGAGGACGGTGAGCAGCCCGGCACCGCCGTCGGTGCAGGCGCTGCCGCCGACGCCGAGCACGATCCGCTGGGCGCCGGTGCTCAGCGCCGCCAGCAGCGCCTCGCCGGTTCCGTCGCTGGAGGCGCCGAGGGCGTCGAGGTCGTCGGGGTCGAGCAGCGCGAGGCCGGAGGCGGAGGCGAGTTCGACGACGGCGGTCTCCCCGTCGTAGGCGATCTCGGTGTCCACCGGGTACCCGGTCGGGCCGCTGACCGGCACGGTCATCCGGGCGTACCCGGCGGCCAGCGCGGCGTCCACGGTGCCGTCACCGCCGTCGGCGACGGGGGCGAGCCGCAGCTCCACGTCGGGCCGCGCCTGGCGCAACCCGGCGGCGACCGCCTCGGCCACTTCCGGCGCCGTGAGGGTGCCTTTGAACTTGTCCGGTGCGATGAGGACGGGACCGGGCAACGTGACGCCTCCTTGGTTCAGCTCGCGATCCAGCCGAAGGATTCGGTGCTGGCGCCGCTGGGTTTGTATTCGAGTCCGATGTGGCCGGTGTAGCCGACCTCGTCGAGCCGGCTGAAGTAGTGCGCGAAGTCGATCGATCCGGTGCCGGGTTCCCCGCGTCCCGGCGAGTCGGCGATCTGCACGTGCCCGATCGCTTCCGGGCGCTGGTCGAGCACCGAGTTCGGATCGTCGCCGTTGGTGACCAGGTGGTACAGGTCGAGCAGCAGGTGGACGGCGTCCACCTCGCCGGCCTCGCGCACCCGGTCGACGACGGCGAGCCCGTCGGCGGCGGTCCGCAGCGGATAGCTCGGGATCCCGCTGACCGGCTCGATGAGAACGGTACCGCCGATCCGGGCGACGCCGCGTGCGGCGCGCACCAGGCTCTCGGTGGCGGCCTCGTCCTGGGCGCGCGGGTCCAGGCCGTCGATGCGGTTGCCGTAGAGCGCGTTGAACGCGCGGCAACCGAGGCGCTCGCCGATCTCGCAGAGCACGTCGATGTTGGCCGCGAACTGCCCGGCCCGGTCCGGATCGGACAGCACTCCTCGCTCACCCGCGGCCAGGTCGCCGCCGTAGAAGTTCAGTCCTACCAGCGACACACCGGCGTCGTCGATGGCCCGGATGAACTTCTCCACGTCGGCTTCGGCGGGCACGGCGGCCTCGAACGGCCACCAGAACTCCACGCGGTCGAACCCCGCGGCCTTGGCGGCGGCGGGTCGTTCCAGCAGATCCAGCTCGGTGAACAGGATCGACAGATTGACGTCGAATCGGTCGGTCTTCATCGGCTTCCCGTCTGGGTCGTGGTTGCACGCGGACGCTACCGTCTCGGTCAGGGAGGTCGGTCCGATGATGCTGCGCGCAGAGTTCACCACGGAACCGTTCGAAGGCGAAGGGGATCCACCGGCGCACGCGCTGGCGGCCCGGGACTGCCTGCTGGCGGCGGGCCTGGATCCGGACTTCGGCCCGCTGGGCACGGCGATCAGCGGCGACCGCGAGCAGCTGCTGCCCGCGCTGGCGGAGGTGCTGGACAAGGCGCTGGCGGCTGGGGCGAACCGGATCACCCTGCAGGTCACCGCCGAGGACGACCGGGTCTAGGCTGGTCACGATGCATCCGCTGGCCAACGCGATCGCCCCGTTGCTGGACCACATCGGGGCCACAGCCGTGCCCGTGGACCAGCGGGAACCGGGCGACATCGTGCTGAACTGGGAAGGCTCCCCGGCGGTCGCCGTGCGCGTGCCGGGTCAGGAGCTCACCAGCGCCCTGGACCGCCTGATCCGCGATGTGGAGACCGAGCTCGGAGCGAAGTTGCCCGACCTGCCCCGCCCGGAGAAGCAGAAGGCCGTCCGGCTGCTGGAGGAGCGCGGGGCGTTCAGCATGCGCAAGTCGGTCGAGACCGTCGCCAAGGCCCTCGGCGTCAGCCGCTTCACCGTCTACAACTACCTCAACCGCGATCAGGCGCGGGGCTGACCCGACGCCTGCCGCTCACCTTCCAGGGCATCGCCGACCTGCCTTTTTCAACAAACTGTTGACACCCTGTTTGGGTGGTCGTAGCTTTTTGCGCACCGGACCGGAGCTGCGGTCACCGAGTTCTCTCGGCACGATCGAGCCGGCATGTGAACCACTTCAGCGGAGAAGCGCATGGCTACCACCACCGGTGTGCGACGGCTCAACGAATCACCTCGGGCCGACCTCATCGACAGGCTGCTGAACTGCCTGGACATCACCCGCTGGGCGGCCGACATCGCCGATGCGCGCCCCTTCGCCGACGCCGAGGCCGTGCAGCGGGCCGCCGCGAACGCCGCCCCGGACCTCACCGACGCCGAGATCTTCCAGGCCCTCGCCGCGCACCCCCGCATCGGCGAACGACCCGCCGACACCGGCCGCGGCGCCGAGTTCTCCCGCCGCGAACAGGCCGGCGTCAGCGACGACCTCGCCGAGGAGCTGCGGGCCGCCAACCTGGAGTACGAACGCCGCTTCGGGCACGTCTACCTGGTCTGCGCCAGCGGTCGCAGCGGCGAGGAGCTCCTGGAGATCCTGCGCTCGCGGCTGGACAACAAGCCCGACGACGAGCTGCGCATCGTCGACTCCGAACTCCGCAAGATCGCCGCGCTGCGGCTGGCGAAAGTGATCGAACCATGAGCGCTGTGACCACCCACGTCCTCGACGCCGCCCAGGGCAAGCCCGCCGCGGACGTCGCCGTCCGACTGGAGACCGCCGACGGGAAACCCCTGCCGGGCGGAGCTCCGTCGGCGACCGGCCGGACCGACGCCGACGGCCGCTGCCGCGACCTCGGACCCGACCGCCTCGACGCGGGCGACTACCGGCTGACCTTCGACACCGGCGAGTACTTCGACCGGCGAGGAACCGCCGCGTTCTACCCGGAGGTGTCCATCACCTTCCGGATCACCGATCCCGAGCAGCACCACCACGTTCCACTGCTGCTGAGCCCGTTCGCCTACTCCACCTATCGAGGGAGCTGAATCATGGGCATCTCCATGGGCCCGAACCAGTACGGCAAGGCCGAGGTCCGCATCGTCACCGTGGACCGCTCGACGCCGCGCCACTCCATCAAGGACCTCAACGTCAGCACCTCGCTGCGCGGCGACCTCGACGAGGTGCACCTGTCCGGCGACAACGCCAAGGTGCTGCCCACCGACACGCAGAAGAACACCGTCTACGCCTTCGCCAAGCAGCAGCCGATCGGTGAGATCGAGGACTTCGCGCTGCGGCTGGGCAGGCACTTCGTGTCCTCCGCCGAGGGCATCAACGGCGCGCGGATCCTCATCGACGAGTACGGCTGGCAGCGGATCCCCGTCGAGGGCACCGGTCACGACCACTCGTTCTCCCGGGCGAGCGACGAGAAGCGCACGACCGCGGTCACCATCGACGGCGACCAGGCGCACGTGGTCTCGGGCCTGAAGGACCTGGTGGTGCTCAAGTCGACCGGCTCGGAGTTCTGGGGCTACCCGAAGGACCGGTACACGACGCTGCCCGAGACCAACGACCGGATCCTGGCCACCGCGGTCACCGCCCGCTGGCGCTACCTGCACACCGACGTGGACTGGGCCAAGAGCTTCGAGTCCGTGCGCGCCACGATGCTGGAGGCCTTCGCCACCACGCACAGCCTCGCCCTGCAGCAGAGCCTCTACGAGATGGGCAAGGCCGCGCTGGAGGCGCACCCGGAGCTGGCCGAGGTCCGGCTCTCGCTGCCGAACAAGCACCACTTCCTCGTCGACCTCTCCCCCTTCGGGCTGGAGAACGACAACGAGGTCTTCTTCGCCGCCGACCGCCCCTACGGCCTCATCGAGGGCGTCGTCCGCCGCGACGACGTCGAGGACGCGCCGATGGCGTGGTACAGCACCGCGGAGTTCTGAGAACTCCCCGCTGGCGGAATCGCTTTTGCGAAGCGGCGCGGGCCGCGAGCGCTGCTCACGGCCCGCGCCCGCTCTTCATCCGACGAAATCCCCCTGAAGTTCGAGGCGTTCCTGGCGGGACGCCCGGTCCGTCGTACCCAAAAAGTGCACTGCGGACCGCAATAGCGTTGCAACACAACGAAAATCCGGAAAGAACAACTCGTGCCGATAGTGATGTGACGACGTAGCCCTGCGGGTTTGGGAGCGAAGAACATGGCCACAACCGACAGCACCACGCACCCGTGCGACGAGGTGCTACCGCCCACCCGGATGATCGCCTTCGGAATCCAGCACGTCGCGGCGATGTACGCCGGAGTCGTGGCACCACCTCTGATCGTCGGCGAGGCCATCGGGCTGCCACCGCTGCAGATGACGTTGCTGATCGGCGCGAGCCTGTTCACCGCAGGTCTGGCCACCGCTTTGCAGGCGCTGGGGGTGTGGAAGATCGGCGCCCGGATGCCGTTCGTCAACGGTGTGACGTTCGGGTCCGTGGCGCCGATCCTCGCCATCGTCGCCCAGCAGAGCGGATCGCAGAACCCGCTGTCGGTGGTCTACGGCTCGGTGCTCATCGCCGGAGTGCTGGCGTTCGTCGCAGCGCCGTACTTCTCCCGGCTGGTGCGGTTCTTCCCGCCGGTGGTCAACGGCACCGTGATCACCCTGATCGGGCTGTCGCTCATGCCCGTGGCGATCAAGTGGATCGCCGGGCAGGACAGCGACGCCCCCGACTACGCGGCACCGCAGAAGATCCTGCTCGGCGCGGCCACCTTCGTGCTGGTGCTGCTGTTCAACCGCTTCCTGACCGGCTTCCTGAACCGGATCGCGCTGCTCATCGGCCTGCTCGTGGGCAGCCTCATCGCCTGGCCGATGGGCCTGGTCGACACCTCGACCTTCGCATCGGCGCCGCTGTTCAACCTCCCGGTGCCCTTCGAGCTCGGGACGCCGACGTTCAGCCTCACCGCCACGCTGTCCATCTGCATCGTGATGCTGGTGGCGATGATGGAGAGCACCGCCGACATGATCGCGCTCGGCGAGATCGTCGACCGGCCCGCCGACGAGAAGACCATCGCCGCGGGCCTTCGGGCCGACGGCGCGGGCAGCGCCATCTCGGCGATCTTCGGCGGGTTCACCTGCAGCGCGTTCGCGCAGAACATCGGCCTGGTCGCGCTGACCGGCGTGCGCAGCCGGTTCGTGGTCGCCACCGGCGGCGGCGTGCTGGTGCTGCTGGGCCTGTTCCCGGTGGCGGGCGCGGTGGTCTCGCTGGTGCCGCAGCCGGTGCTCGGCGGCGCCGCGCTGGTGCTGTTCGGATCGGTGGCCACCAGCGGCATCCGCACCCTGAGCAAGGCCGGGCTCGGCGACCCGCACAACGCGCTGATCGTGGCCGGAGCCCTCGGCATCGGGCTGATCCCCGTCGTGGCGCCCTCGTTCTACGACCACTTCCCCGAGGCGATGCGCACCGTCCTCGACTCCGGGATCAGCACCGGTTGCATCGCGGCCCTGCTGCTGAACCTGCTGTTCAGCAAGCGGCGCGAACCGCACATGTCGTGAATGCGGCGAGTCGACCGCTTTTCGCACCCACCTAATTGGAATGATCACCTTCCGCATTGCTCCAGCCGAAGGAACTTGTCCCGGTGAACGGCTGAATCACGGTTGCGAGTGAAACTATTCGCCGACCGGCTCGTTGATCCGCCAAATGCCGAGCCAACCCAATGGGAGTCGCAATGCGCATGCGGACCCTGGTCACCGCGAGCCTGGTCGGCTTATCGCTGGTGGCAACGCAAGCGAGCGCCGGCGCAGCCGCCGGTGACCCGCTGATCGACAAGCAGTGGGGCTTGCAGCAACTGCACGCGCCAGAAGCCTGGGCCAGCAGCACCGGCGCCGGGCAGACCATCGCCGTCGTGGACACCGGCGTTGACCTCGGACATCCCGAGTTCAGCGGCAAACTCGTCCCCGGCGCCACCTTCTCCTGCGGCGGAGCACCGGGGCCGTGCGGCAACGGTGACTGGACCGGTGCCGACGGCGTCGGCCAGGAATCCGACGTGCACGGCACGCACGTCGCCGGGATCGCGGCCGCCGCCGCGGGCAACGGCGTCGGCATCGCCGGCGTCGCTCCGGACGCCAAGATCATGCCGATCAAGGCGCTGGAGAACGGCTCGGGAACGTTCGAGGAGATCGGGGCGGGCGTTCGCTACGCCGCCGACCACGGTGCGAACGTCATCAACCTGAGCCTCGGCGCCCAGCCCGGCATCCAGGTCCTGACCCTGCTGGGCCTGCAGGCGGCCACCAAGGAGGCCATCGCCTACGCCCGCGAGAAGGGCGTCGTCGTGGTGGCCTCGGCGGGCAACGAGACCGCGCCGCTGTGCGACACCCCGTCGTGGGAGGCGGGCGCGCTGTGCGTCGCGGCCACCGACGCCAACGAGATGCACGCCGTGTACTCCAACCTCGGCGTCAAGCTCAACCTGCGCGCGGTGTCCGCCCCGGGCGGTTCGTCGCTGGGCGAGTGCGACGGCGACGTGTGGTCCAGCGTCCCTCGCGGGACGGGCAAGCCGGAGTGCGGTCAGGCCGACTACGACGCCCTCGCCGGGACGTCGATGGCCGCTCCGCAGGTCGCCGGGGTCGCCGCGCTGCTGGGCGCGCAAGGGCGTGACGCCGCCGGCATCGAGGACGCGCTGATCTCCACCGCGCGCACCCCGATCACCGGTCTCCGCGGGGTCTACAACCCGGTGTACGGCTACGGCGTCGTCGACGCCGCGGCCGCCGTCGCGTCCCAGGGCTGAGGCCGGAGGACGCGGAATACCGCAGTACTCGGGTCCCCGAGTACTGCGGTATTCCGGCCCCCTCCAGGTCGGTCCGGGCCGGAGTTCCCCTCGAACCGCGGCTGGTGATGGCAATCGCCATTATCAGCCGCGGTTCTTCATTCGCTGCGTGAAGCCCTTTTCATCCGAAACCGGTCGCATCGGCCACTCGATCTACGGAACAATGGTCTGATGGGCCGCCCCCGCGGTGGCCCGAATGATCATCTGACCTTCGGGAGTGCGCAGTGGACCTTTCCAAGCTGTTCCAGATGGTGTCCCCCGCCAAGCAACACCATTCGCGCGGCAGCAGCGACCACCACCGCCGGCACCGCGACAGCAGCGATCACCGACGCCGTCGGGACAGCAGCGACGACCACCGCCGTCGCCGGCACGACAGCAGCGACCACCGCCGTCGCCGCGACAGCAGCGACGACCACCGCCGCCGGCACCGCAGTCACAGCTGATCGCAGCGGTGTTGACCGATTCGTTGACCCCGTCCTACTACTACGGCGAACCGGATCAGAGCTGGGGACCGCCCGGAGCGCCGCTGGCGCCCGGCGACACCCTCGCCTCCGGCTACCGGATCGTCGACCACCTGAGGCGCGGTAGTCGCCTCGACGTCTACGACGTGTGGAGCGAGCAGCGGTCCTGCCGCTGCATCGCCAAGACGATCCGACCCGAGCGCGCCACCGACGAACGCGCGATCGCCTGGCTCCGCAACGAGGGCGTGCTGCTGACCCAGCTCACCCACCCGCACCTGCTGCGCGGCTACGAGATCGTGCGCACCGCCGAACCCGAACGTCCGGCGTTGATCACCGAAACGCTGCCCGGTCACACCCTCAGCTACCTGATCGCCGAGCTGGGCAGGCTCCGCCCGGTCGACGCCGCGGTGCTCGGCATCCAGCTGTGCTCGGCGCTGCACTACCTGCACGGGCACGGTTGGGTGCACCTGGACGTGAAACCGTCCAACGTGGTCGAGATCGGTGGCCGCGCGGTGCTGCTGGACCTGAGCCTGGTGTGCCGGATCGGCGAGAAGAGCTCGGCGGGCACGTTCGACTACCTCTCGCCGGAACAGGCCAGGGGCGAGCGCATGTCCCCCGCAGCCGACGTCTGGGGGCTCGGAGTGACGCTGTACGAGGCGCTGTCGGGCACCACGCCGTGGGCGTCGGCCTCGCACCGCGAGCGCACCGAGGGCGGCAGCCGCCACTACCCGCAGCGCGACGAGCGGGCAGCACCGCTGCGCACCCACCGACGGCTGCCCGCGGCGCTCTCGCGCACCGTGGACGAGTGCCTGACGCCGGATCCCAAGTCCCGGCCGAGCATCGCCGACGTCTCCGCGAAGCTGGTCGCCTGGTCAGGCATGGACCCCCGCTCGATCGGCGCCTAGGTCGTGTGAGGAATGCAGCGGTAGCCGCTGTTTCAGGCGTGGGACTCAGCTCGCACCGCCGCGGGTTCTGAGGTGCTTCTCCTGCGAGGACGTGTCGACGGGGTGTACCGGCATGAATTCCCGTTCGGAAGGCACCGCTACCCGCACCGCCGAGCGAACCGTTCCCGCACAGCTCCTAGCGGCGTCGGCGGAAGGCGATGGCGCAGGCCACCACGGCTGTCGCGAGGGCAAGCTGGCCTCCCCAGACGATCCGGTTGACGTTCACCGCCGGATGCCAGGAGACCGTCCCGTCGGCGGCGAGGGAGAACGCGCCGATCGCCCGCGCACGCACTCCGCCGCCGCCTCCGGTGTCGTCGCGACGTCCGCCCCAGCCCCCGCCGAGCTGCACCTCGCCGACGGGGACGAGCGTGGTGTCGCCCTGGCTGACGGGCTCACCGAAGATCTGGTGATCGCCCAGCTGGTCCTTGAGCTTGTCGAGCGCGTCCTGTTCCATCCCCGGTCCTTTCCACGACGTTCGAGCACAGTGTGCCGTGGCCGCGCGACCGGTGATGGGCGGTTCGCCCGAACGCTCCCGGATCAGAAGCGGATGATCTGGCGCATGGCCCGGCCGGAGGCGAGCTCGTCCATGGCGTGGTTGATGCCGTCGAGGCCGACGCTGCCGGAGACCAGCTCGTCGACGGGCAGCTTCCCGGCGCGCCAGAGCTCGGCGTACTCCGGGATGTCCTGCTGCGGCAGGCCGGTTCCCAGGAACGAACCGATGATCGTGCGGGTCTCGCTGACCAGCGCCAGCGGCGAGATGCTGGCCCGCGCGTCGGGCGAGGGCAGGCCGACCGACACCGTCCGCCCGGCGGGCGCGGTCACCTGCACGGCGGTCTCGAACGCCCGAGCGTTGCCGCTGGCGTCGATCACCACGGCGCTGCGGCTCCCGCTGTCGACGGCCTCGTCCGGCGTGAGCGCCTTGGTCGCGCCCAGCTCCAGACCCCGTTCGCGCTTGCTCTGGAGAGGATCGACGACGGTGATGCTGCCCGCGCCGAGGGCCTTGGCGACCAGCACCGCGGCCATCCCGACACCGCCGATGCCCACGACCGTCACGTCCTCGCCGGGTTGCAGCGCGGCGGCGTTCTTCACCGCCCCACCGCCGGTGAGCACGGCGCAGCCGAGCAGCGCACCGATGTCCGGCGGTACGTCGTCGGGCACCGGGACCAGCGAGTGGCGGTCGACCACGGCGTGCGTGGCGAAGCCGGAAACGCCGCAGTGGTGGTGCACTTCGCGTCCGTCCCAGCTCAGCCGGCGCTCACCGGACAGCAGGGTTCCGGCGCCGTTGGCCGCCCACCCGGGCGTGCACAGCCGCTTGCCGCCCGCTTGGCACGCCTCGCACTCCTCGCAGCGCGGCACGAAGAACAGCACGACCCGCTGACCGGCGGAAACATCAATCACGCCGGGGCCGACGCGCTCGACGCGGCCGCACGCCTCGTGCCCCAGCAGCATCGGGACCGGCCGCACCCTGTTCCCGTCCACAACGGACAGATCGGAGTGGCAGACACCGGCTGCCTCCATCCGCACCAGCAGTTCGCCCGGACCGGGCTCGTCGAGCTCGACCTCGGTCACCGCAAGCGGTTTCGTCATCTCCCACGGCCCCGAACGACCGCACTCCTGCAGCACCGCACCCCGGATCTCCATGACCCCATCCCCACACACCGAACTTGTTGGGGCAACCCCCACCCATATATGGGGGTCTTCTTGCTCAGCGGTGCGAGTGGGGGAACCTGACCGGCTCCGTGGACTCCGCGCGCCACCCCTGATGTATGTCCAATACACGGCGTCACGGCGTGCTCGCCACAGCACCGCTCAGAACCCCCGGCGGTGCGAGCTGCTCAGGTGTTGAAAGAGAAAGCGGCTCCGCCACTTCGCCACACCCCTACCGGACGTCGAGGACGAGGGCCGTGACGTTGTCGTCGGCGTCTGCTGCTAGGGCGGCTTCGACCAGCAGGTCGCAGATCCGCTGCGGGTCGGCGTCGGCGCCCAGCAGCTGCCGGATGTCGTCGTCCTCCAGGGCGTTGAACAGGCCGTCGGTGCAGAGCAGCAGGCGGTCGTCGGCTTCGGCGGACAGCTCGGCGTGGTCGATCTCGACCTCGGGTCCGACGCCGACGGCCCGGGTGAGCACGTGCCGGTGCGGGTGGTTGCGCGCGTCGTCGTCGCTGACCTCGCGGCTGCGCAGCAGCTCGGCGAGCACCGTGTGGTCGTCGGTGAGCTGCGCGAGCTCCCCGCCGCGCAACCGGTACAGCCGGGAATCGCCGATGTTGACCGCGACGGCACCCGCGTCGGTGGTCATGGCCACGGCCACCAGGGTGGTGCCCATCGACGTTCCGTCGGCGTTGGCTCTCAGCCACACGGCCTCGTTCGCCGCGCGGGCCGCGCCGAGCAGCCCTGCGACCGTGCGGTCGGCGGCGTAGGTGCTCTCCAGGGTGTCGAGGGCGAGCCTGCTGGCGACGTCGCCCTTGACGAATCCCCCGATGCCGTCGGCGACGGCGTACAGACCGTCGGCGACGAGCATGGAGTCCTGGTTGTTGTCCCGGCCGCCGACGTGCGTCGCGGAACCGGACAGCAGAGTGCTGGTCACAGCGGTTCCCTTCCTCGGAAGGTCCCCTGGCGTGGTGTCGGCGACTCCGGCCGCGCGGGCGTCGGCCAGGGCTTTCCGACGCTCCTCCGAGGACTCCGCGAGCTCGCGGTCCCGGCGTTCTCTCGATGTCAACGCTGGGATCGGCGAAGTAGTTCACGAAGTCGTCGACGCAGTCAACAACGCCCGGGCCGTTCAGTGGGGCAGGTCGCTCCGCGAGTCGGGCAGTTCTGGTTCGAACCGACCGGACGGAACGGATCATGAGCGGTTCGGACCACAACCACCCACGTCCACCGCGGAACTCCCGGCGCGACGCGCAGCGCCGCGCCGGGAGCGCAGGTCACAGGCGCCCGAGGGCCCGGAGATCGGTTTCCGCGAGACCGGTGAGGACCTTGACCTCATCGGCGTCGGTGGCGCCGTTGTCGAGCGCCCGGACGAACGAGACCGCCAGCGCGCGGGCGGTGGCCGGTTCGTCGAGGACCTCGGCGGAGCCGGTGCCGGTGTAGGCCGCGAGCCGCGCGGCTTCGGCGGGCGCCGAGTCGCGGAAGGCCGCGAAGACCGCCGCGTAGCGGGTCACCAGCTGCGCCGGGTGCAGGTCCCAGCCCTGGTAGAAGCCGTGCGCCAGCGAGCGCCGCACCAGCTCGTAGTGGGTCTGCCAGCCCTTGACGACCTGGTCGCCCACCGGCAGCACGTTGGTGGAGCCGTCGGAGAGGAACACCCCGGTGCCCGCCGCGGCCACCTGCATGGCGTGCCGCGCGTAGTCGCAGGCGCGGTGGGCGAGGTGCTGGTGGGCGGCGGTGAGACCGCAGGACGCCGTGTAGTCGTAGGTGCCGAAGTGCAGCCCGGTGACCCGTCCTGCCCCGGCGCGCAGGAAGCGCGGCAGCGCGAACCGGCCCTCGGAGTCCACGATGGACTGCGTGGTCTCCACCTGGATCTCGAAGCGCAGCGCGCCTTCGCCGAGTCCGAACCGCTGCTCCAGCAGGCCCAGGATCTCCACGAACACCTCGACCTGCGCGACGTCGACGACCTTCGGGAAGGTCAGCACGAACCCGTCCGGCACTCCGCCGGTCCGGGCCAGCAGCGCGGTCAGGAAGAGGTCGAGCGTGCGCACCGAGCGTTCGCGCAGCTCGGGCGTGTCGTAGGACTTCACGCGGAGACCGAAGTTCGCCGGTGCCACCCCGTCCCGCAGCCAGTCGGCCACGACACCGGCGGTGCGCACGGCGTCGGCGTCCTCGGCGTCGGCGCGGTAGCCGTCCTCGAAGTCGATCCGCAGGTCCTGCACGGGAGAACCGGCCAGCTTCGCCCGCACCCTGGGGTGCACGGCCTCGGCGATCTCCTGGGTCAACCCCAGGATCTCGGCCAGCCGGGACGGAGTGGCCGCGTGCTCGTCGAGCGCCGCCAGCGCCTGGTCGGACCAGGACCGCAGCACGGTCGCGTCCACCCGGTCCGCGGGCACGTAGCAGGTGTGCACCGGTTGCAGGTCGGATCTGGCGCCGGGGTAGGTCCGCGCCATGTGATCGTCCACAGTGGATAAACGCGCGAGTCGTCGAGCGACCTCAGCGGAGTCCAACGAGGTTTCAGCCACTTGCACCCTCCCAATAGACCAAAGCGGGGGCGCCGGAGTTCTCCGGCACCCCCGCGATGACGAATCAGTCGATCTGCTCGTAAGCGGGCAGCGTCAGGAAGTCGACGAAGTCGTCGGCCACCGCCACCTGCTCGAACAGCTCCACCGCGCTGGAGAGGTTCTCGGTCGGGAAACCGGCCTCCCCGCGCAGCGCCTTCTCCGTGTCGGCCAGGATCTCCCGCACCAGCTCCAGGGTCACCGTCTGGCCGTCGGCCAGCTGCACGTTGTTGTGCAGCCACTGCCAGATCTGCGAACGCGAGATCTCGGCGGTCGCGGCGTCCTCCATCAGGTTGTGGATCGCCGCCGCGCCGTTGCCGCCGAGCCAGGACACGATGTAGCGAACCCCGACGTCCACCGCGCCGCGCAGGCCCTCGATGGTCTTGTCACCGGGGGTCTCCGAGACCGCGAGCAGCTGGTCGGCGGTGACGCTGACGTCCTCGCGCTTGCGCTCGATCTGGTTCGGCTTGTCGCCGAGGACCGCGTCGAACTCCTCGAAGCAGATCGGCACCAGGCCCGGGTGCGCGACCCACGAACCGTCGAAACCGTCGCCGGCCTCGCGCTTCTTGTCCGCGTGGACCTTCTCCATCGCCGCGGCGTTGGAGTCGTCCTTGGTCGGGATGAACGCGGCCATGCCGCCGATGGCGAAGGCACCGCGCTTGTGGCAGGTGCTCACCAGCAGCTCGGTGTAGGCGCGCATGAACGGCGCGGTCATGGTCACCGCGTTGCGGTCCGGCAGGATGTACTTGTCGGAGTCGCGGAAGGTCTTGATGACGCTGAACAGGTAGTCCCAGCGACCGGCGTTGAGGCCCGCGGAGTGGTCGCGCAGCTCGTAGAGGATCTCCTCCATCTCGAACGCGGCCGGGTAGGTCTCGATCAGCACCGTGGCGCGCACCGAGCCGTGCGGGATGCCCAGCTCCTTCTGCGCGTGGGTGAACACCTCGTTCCACAGCCGCGCCTCGAGGTGGCTCTCCATCTTCGGCAGGTAGAAGTACGGGCCGCTGCCGCGGTTGATGAGCTCACGGGCGTTGTGGAAGAAGTGCAGGCCGAAGTCGACCAGCGCGGCCACGACCGGCTTGCCGTCGACCTCGATGTGCTTCTCGTCGAAGTGCCAGCCGCGCGGGCGCACCAGCGGCACCGCGTGGGTGACGTCGTCGCGCAGCGTGTAGGACTTGCCGCCCGGGACGTGCAGCTCGATCTGCTTGCGGACGAGGTCGTAGAGGTTGACCTGACCGGAGACGACGTTGTCCCAGTGCGGGGTGTTGGCGTCTTCGAGGTCGGCCAGCCAGATCTTGGCGCCGGAGTTCAGCGCGTTGATGGCCATCTTGCGGTCGGTCGGGCCGGTGATCTCCACGCGGCGGTCGGCGATGTCGGCCGGCGGCGCGGCGACCTGCCAGTCACCCTCGCGGACGTGCTTGGTCTCCTCGAGGAAGTCCAGGCGACCCTTCTCAGCGGCTTCCGCGCGACGCTGCTTGCGACGTTCGAGCAGCTCATCGCGCCGCGCGCCGAAAGCGCGCTGCAAGCCGGCCACGAACTGCAGCGCCTCGGCGGTGAGGATCTCATCGCCGCGCTCGACGGCGCCGCCGAGGACCTTCACCCCTGCCGTTTCGGACATGAATCGTCCACCTCTTTCTGCTGCCGGATTTCAGACGGTGGCTGATGGCTCACCTTGCCGCGTGACGAGCCGGCGCGCACCCGCGAGCAGGTTCGTCACAAGCGAAGAACATCCTCATGAAATTCTGCATCGTGGATGTTAGTTTCCACATAGCGTCGAAAGCAACATGAGCTGGCGCACGCACCACGAACTAGACTTCGACTGGATCCGGGAGAGGGAGTTCTGCGATGACCACTGGCCCACGGCGGGCGAACCAGGGCGGCGGTGTGCAGTCGGTCGAGCGCACCTTCGAGCTCCTGGAACTGATGGCCGATGCCGGCGGTGAGGTCGCGCTGTCCGAACTCGCGGAGCGGTCCGGACTGCCGCTGCCGACCATCCACCGCATCATCAGGACCCTGGTGAACAGCGGTTATGCCCGGCAGCAGCCCTCGCGGCGGTACGCGCTGGGACCGCGGCTGATCCGGTTCGGCGAGACCGCCAGCCGCGCGCTCGGCTCCTGGGCGCGGCCGTACCTGGCGGAGCTGACCGAGGCCACCGGCGAGTCGGCGAACATGGCCGTGCTCGACGGCGCGCAGATCGTCTACGTCGCCCAGGTGCCCTCGCCGCACTCGATGCGGATGTTCACCGAGGTCGGGCGCCGGGTCGACGCCCACGCCACGGCCGTCGGCAAGGCGGTCATGGCCACGATGCCCAGCGACGAGGTCACCCAGCTGCTGTCCCGCACGGCGATGAACCCGCAGACCGAGCGGACCATCACCGAGGTCGAGGCGATGCACGAGGAGCTCGACCGCATCCGCAAGCAGGGCTACGCCATCGACGACGGCGAGCAGGAGGTCGGCGTCCGCTGCTACGCGGTGGCGGTCCCGGGCGCTCCGGCGGGCGCGGGCATCTCCATCTCGGGCCCGGAAGGCCGCATGACCCGGATCACCACCGACGAGGTCATCCCGCTCATGCAACGCCTCGCCAAGGACCTCTCCACCGAACTCAGCGCCACCGCCTGACCCGGTCCTCCTCCCGGACTCACCGACGCCACGTCACCTCATCGAGGGGTGCTTCGGATTTCAGTGGAAATCGGACCCCTGATTTCCACTGAAATCGCGGCGGCGGAACCACCAGACCAGGCCGAGGACCACCGCAGCGAGGGCCACGAGGGGAAGACCGAGGAGCCCCACTGCGGTGTGGACCCGGGTGTACGCCTCACCGGACCACGCGCCGAGGAGGGTGAGACCGATGCCCCAGAACGCGCCCACCGGGACGTTGCAGGCCGTGAAGTGCAGGTGGGGCATGCCGGAGCGGCCCGCCAGCCGCGGTACGAGAGTCCGGACCACGGCGAAGCACTGGGAGATCGCGGTGGTCGGTTTGGCGCGTCCGTCCATCGCGGACTCGATGCGCTTCACGCGCTGCTCGCCGACCCGGTCGACCAGGCGCCGGTTCAGCGCACCGGGATGAGCTCCGCGGAAGAAGCCGTGCTGGCAGCCGGCGATGGTGGCCGCCGACGCGGTGAGCGCCGCCGCCCAGACGGGCAGCGCGCCCTGCCCGGCGAGCCAGCCCAGCGCCAGCACCGTCCCCGATCCGGGCAGGAAAACACCGATCAGCAAACCGGATTCGGCGAACAGCACGGCCGCGGCGATCGCGAGCGCGAGCAGACCGGGGAACCCGGCCAGGAATTCCGTCACCCGGTGAGCTCGCCCAGCCGCTCCGTCCAACCCTCGCCGTGCGGCTCCAGGGTGAGCTCGCGGACGTCGTCCTCGCGACGCCGCAGCCGCACCATCAGGTGGGTGTCGGAGAGCTGGTCGGCCAGGCCCTCGCCCCACTCCACGACCACGGCCGCGTCGGTGAGGTCGGTGTCCAGGTCGAGGTCGTCGATCTCGTCGAGGCCGCCCAGCCGGTAGGCGTCGACGTGCACCAGCGCGGGCCCGTCGCCGTCGGGCCGGTGCACGCGGGCGATGACGAACGTCGGCGAGGTGATCCTGCCGGTCACCCCCATGCCTGCCGCGATGCCGCGGGTCAGCACGGTCTTGCCGGCGCCCAGCGGCCCGTCGAGGAGCAGCAGGTCGCCCGCCCGCAGCGCGGCGCCGAGACGGCGGCCGAACTCCAGGGTGTCGGATTCCTGCGGCAGTTCCACGGTTCTCAGCGCGGCGCTCAACTCCCGGTCCCCTTCTTGAACTTCATCCCGGTGGCGCGCCGCAGCATCGCCACGATCTCGTCGGTGACCAGCTCGGGGCGTTCGAGCATCACCGGATGCCCGGCGCCTTCGACCTTCACCAGCGTCGCGTCCGGCAGCTCGCCGGCGAGCACCTCGGCGTGCGGGGTGAACGGCGTGAGCTTGTCGAGATCGCCGCTGAGCACCAGCACCTCGCAGGTGTTGAGCGCTGCGAGGGCCGTCTTGCGGTCGTGCAGGCTGATCGTTTCGAGGAAGTCGGTGACGACCTCCACCGTGGTGGCGCCGATCATCTCGGCCATCAGGTCCACCACCGCCGCGGACACCTTGCGGTCCCCGAAGGACAGCGCGCGGATGATGCTCCACGCCAGCCGGTCGCCCATCTTGCGGGTGCGCTCGACCAGGCCCGGGTTGAGCTCGGACAGCAGCGCGAGTCCGCGCGGGACGGGGTTGGCGCGCGACAGCCAGGTGCGCGGCAGTCCCGCTTCGCCGAGCTGACCGGCGGAGGTGCCCACGAACGCCACCGCGCGGACGCGGTCGGCGAACAACCGGGGGTTCTGCTCGGCCAGCGCCATGATCGTCATGCCGCCCATCGAGTGGCCGACCAGCGCGATCGGGCCGCTCGGGGCGGCGGCGCGCAGGACGGCGTCGAGGTCGCGGCCGAGCTGGTCGATGGTGCTGTTCTTCTTGCTGGAGTGGCCGGAACGGCCGTGGCTGCGGTGGTCGTACAGCACCAGCCGCACCTTGGGTCCGAGCAGCTCGGGCAGGTCGCGGCGCTGGAAGTGCCAGCAGCGGGAGTCCAGCGCGAAGCCGTGCACGAACACCACGGTCAGCGCGGGATCGCCGCCTGCGGCGGGGCCGATCTCCTGCACCGACAGCGGGACGCCGTCGTCGGCGGCGACGGTGGAGTGCCGGTCGGGGCGGAGCCTGCCGAGGGGTTCTTCCACGAAGGCGTCCTCACCCTTGCGCTGCACCGCGGCACGCGTGCTGTGCGCGGCCACACCCACGGCGGCGCCGGTGACCGCTGCCCCGATCACCCCGCTCGTCCAGGCCAATGCCTGCCACACCGGTTTCACGTCGCCTCCACTCGGCTCCGGCGGCGGAACGTGAAGATCGTTACAGAACGCGGCCCCGATTGCACAGCGCTCTGTGCGCTGCGCCCCACTTCCCGGGCGCTGATCTGGGCGAAACGCGCCATTTCGGTCATGACGCCTCCAGCTCGGAGTCCACGACCGTTCTGGTCACCCGCGGCCGGTACATCCCGGTGACGATCTCGTAGTGGATCGTGCCGAGCGCGTCGGCCCACTCCGCGGCGGTCGGCTCTCCCCGATCGCCCGCGCCGAAGACGATGACCTCGTCACCTTCGGAGACCTCGTCGTCGCCGCAGTCCACCACCAGCTGGTCCATGCACACCCGGCCGCGCACCGGACGCCGCCTGCCCGCCAGCCACACCTCCATGCGACCGGACAGGCTGCGCGGCACGCCGTCGGCGTAGCCGACCGGGACCAGCGCCAGGTTGGTGGGCGCCCCGGCCGTCCACGAGTGCCCGTAGGACACGCTCTCTCCTGCGGGAACGCGCTTGGTCAGCGACACCGAGGAGCGGAAGGTCATGGCCGGGCGCAGGTCGTGGTCACCGGCCTGCGGGACCGGATCGAGGCCGTAGGCGGCGATGCCCGGGCGGACCAGCTCGAAGTGCAGGTCGGGCCGGGTCAGCACGGCCGCGGAGTTGGCCAGGTGGCGGATCGGGTCGAGCCCGGCGGCCCGCGCCTGCTCGTAGGCGCGGTGGAAGCGCTCGGCCTGCATGTCGATGGACGGGTGGCCGGGCTCGTCGGCGCACGCCAGGTGCGACCACACGGCCTCGACGCTGACGTGCCCGTCGGCCTCGGCCTTCGCCGCGGCCTCGACCAGCGCGGGCCACAGCTCGGCCGGGCACCCGCTGCGCGCCAACCCGGTGTCGATCTTGAGGTGGACCCGCGCGACGCGGTCCTGCGCGGCGGCCGCTGCGACGATGCGGGCCAGCGTGGCCTGCGACGACGCGGACAGCTCGATGTCTGCGGCGATGGCGGGGCCGAACTCGTCGGCCTCGGTGAACAACCAGCACAGCACCGGCGCGGTGATCCCGCCCTCGCGCAGCTGGAGCGCTTCGGAGATCGCGGCGACGCCGAGCCGGTCGGCCCCGGCCTGCAGAGCCGCCCTGCCGACGGTGAGCGCGCCGTGGCCGTAGCCGTCGGATTTCACGATCACCATCGTCCGAGCACCGGAAGCTTCGGCACGACCCGCCAGCACCCGAACGTTGTGGCGGATCGCGTCGACATCGATCCGCAGGTCGGCGCGGTACGCGTGCTGGTCACTCATGGCTGGCCCATAATCCCACATCCGGCATCCCACCCTTCGCCCCACATCGCCTTTGCGCAGCTCAACGCACTAACGAGACGCAGGCGACCGGGAACACCCACGCGACTTCCCACCATCGGGTGGAAAACGTTCGAATTTCGCGCGAAATTCGAGCCCGAAGTTCGGCGTTCGAAGTTCGCGCGAAATTCGAACGGCACCTCGTGTCAGGAGGGCAGAGCTGCGTCCCGGACCGCGCGGATGGCGTGCGGAACCGCGGCCAGCAGCGATGAGGCGCCGATGGGTGCTCCGGCCTCGGAGCGAGGTCCGTCACCGGTGGCGCCGTGCGCGGCGAGTTCGGCCGCCAACGAGTGAACGTGGGTGGCGAGACCGCAGGCCCGCAGCGGCTCGACACCGGCCGCGAGCAGGGCTCCGATCAGCCCGGTGAGCACATCCCCGGAACCCGCCGTGGCGGGCCACGCCTGGCGGGCGTCGTTGACCACGACCCGCCCATCAGGTGCGGCGATGACCGTCGTGTTGCCCTTGAGCAGCAGGAACGCGTCGTAGCGGGCGGCGACCTCGCGGGCGGCCGAGACCCGGTCCACACCAGGGCCTTCACCGGCCAGCCGCGCGAACTCCCCGGCGTGCGGGGTCAGCACCAGCGGCGCGTCGGGATCGCGGGCGTCCCACATGGTCTCGTCGTCGGCCAGGATCGTGATCGAGTCGGCGTCGGCGCACACCGGGCGCCCGGACTCCAGGACGAAGCGCAGCACGTCACGACCGCTCGCGCCGAGCCCGATGCCCGGTCCGACCGCCCACGCCTGCACCCGACCGGCGTCCCCGACCGAACCGGTACCCACGACCTCCGGCCAGCGGGTGCGCACCTCGTCGGCGGCGGGGCCGGCGTAGCGCACCATCCCCGCGGTGGCCTGCACGGCGGCGCCGGTCGCGAGCACCGCGGCGCCCGGGTAGGTCGCCGAACCGGCGGCGATGCCGACCACTCCGGTGCTGTACTTGTCGTCCGCGGGTCCGGGGATCGGCCACTCCTCGCCGACCTCGGCGGCGTCGAGCAGCGCGATCTCCGGTTCGGGCAGCTCCTCGGTGATGCCGATGCCGGCGACGGTGACCTCGCCGGAGCGCACCGCCCCAGCCCCGAGCACGTGGCAGGGCTTGAGCCCGCCGAAGGTCACGGTCAGATCCGCCGACACCGCAGGCCCTTCCACGGCTCCGCTCATCGGATCGACACCGCTGGGCAGGTCCACGGACACGATCGGCACCAGCACCCGCCGCACGAGCTCGGCGGCGGTGGGGCGCAACGGCCCGCGCGCCGAGAGGCCCACGATCCCGTCGATGACCAGGTCCGCCCGCTCCAGCGCGTCGGCGGCCTCGGCCCCGATCCCGGAGGTGTCGGCGTTCGCGCCCTCGGCGGCGACCGCCCGGCCTCCCGCGCGGCGGAGCCCCGCGAGCCCGGCCTCGTGGGTCTTGTCCGGTGCCAGCAGCACGGCCGTCACCCCGACCCCGCGCCGACGCAGGAACGCGCCCGCCCACAGGGCATCGCCGCCGTTGTTCCCAGCCCCGACCAGCAACGCGACCCGCCGACCGGCGACGCCACCGGTCTGATCGGACAGCATCCGGGCGCACTGCCCCGCGACCGCGTAAGCGGCCCGGCGCATCACGGCGGGCTCGGGAGTCCGCGCGAACAACCGCTGCTCGGCACCCCGGGTCTGGTCAGGAGTCCACACGCCCTGCATCACGAGCCCTCTCGCCGAACGGTCAACCGTTCCCGGATGGTGTCATTCGACGGTGACGGACTTGGCGAGGTTGCGCGGCTTGTCGACGTCGTAACCGCGGGCGCGCGCGATCTCCGCCGCCAGGACCTGGAGCGGGATCGTGGACACCAGCGGCTGCAGCAGCGTCGGCACGGCCGGGATGGTGATGAGCTCGTCGGCGAAGGGCTTGATCTCCTCGTCGCCCGCCTCCGCGATGACGATCGTGCGTGCGCCGCGCGCCTGGATCTCGCGGATGTTGGACACCATCTTGGCGTGCAGCAGCGCCCGGCCGGTCGGCGACGGCATCACGATCACGACCGGGAGCTTGTCCTCGATCAGCGCGATCGGGCCGTGCTTGAGCTCACCGGCCGCGAAGCCCTCGGCGTGCATGTAGGCGAGCTCCTTGAGCTTGAGCGCGCCCTCCAAGGCCACCGGGTAGCCGACGTGGCGGCCGAGGAACAGCACCGCCTTCGAGTCCGCCAGCTCCTGCCCGAGCTTGCGGACCTGGTCGACGGTGGACAGCGTGTCGCGCACGGCCTCGGGCATCGCGGCGAGCTCGTCGAACTCGCGCGCCACCTCATCGGAGTACTTGGTGCCCCGAGCCTGCGCCAGGGCCAGCCCGACCAGGTAGTTCGCCGCGATCTGCGCGAGGAAGGTCTTGGTGGCGGCCACGCCGATCTCCGGGCCCGCGTGGGTGTAGAGCACCGCGTCGGACTCGCGCGGGATCTGCGCGCCGTTGGTGTTGCAGATGGCCAGCACCCGCGCCCGCTGGGTCCGCGCGTGCCGCACGGCCTCCAGGGTGTCGGCGGTCTCACCGGACTGCGAGATCGCCACCACCAGGGTGTCGCGGCCCAGGACCGGGTCGCGGTAGCGGAACTCGCTGGCCAGCTCGACCTCGACCGGGATGCGGCACCAGTGCTCGATGGCGTACTTGGCCAGCAGGCCCGAGTGGTAGGCGGTGCCGCAGGCGACGATGAACACCTTCGTGATGTCGCGCAGGTCCTGCTCGGTGAGCCGCTGCTCGTCGAGGACGATCTGGCCGTTCGCGAAGTGCCCGCGCAAGGTGTCGGCGAGCGCCTCCGGCTGCTCCTCGATCTCCTTGAGCATGAAGTAGTCGTGGCCGCCCTTCTCGGCGGCCGAGAGGTCCCAGTCCACGCGGAACGGCTTGGCCTCGACCTCGGCGTTGTCGAAGTCGCTGACCCGGTAGCCGTCGCGGGTGATGGTGACGACCTGGTCCTGGCCGAGCTCCACCGCGTCGCGGGTGTGCTCGATGAACGCGGCCACGTCGGAGGCCACGAAGTGCTCGCCCTCGCCGACGCCCACCACCAGCGGGGAGGAGCGGCGCGCGGCGACGATCGTGCCCGGCTCGTCGGCGTGCGTCACGACCAGCGTGAACGCGCCTTCGAGGCGTCGCGCCACGGCGCAGACGCTGGCGGTGAGATCACCGGCGGTCGGTCCTGCCGCGTAGGCGGCGGACACCAGGTGCGCGGCGGTCTCGGTGTCGGTCTCGCTGGCCATCTCGACGCCGTCGGCCTCCAGCTCGGCCCGCAGCGCGGCGAAGTTCTCGATGATGCCGTTGTGCACCACCGCGACGCGGCCGGCCGCGTCCCGGTGCGGGTGGGCGTTGCGGTCGGTGGGTGCACCGTGGGTCGCCCACCGGGTGTGTCCCATGCCGCCGTTGCCCTCGAACTGGGAGCCGTCGCTCTCGGCGAGCTTCTTCTCCAGGTTCGACAGCGCTCCGGCCGCCCGCTCCACCGCGAGGCCGCCCTCACCGTCGAGCAGCGCCACGCCTGCCGAGTCGTAACCCCGGTACTCAAGTCGCCGAAGCCCGCCCAGCACGACTTCCAGCGCCTGGCGATGTCCTACGTAACCCACGATGCCGCACACGCGAGTCAGGGTAGCCATTCCGGCCGAGCAGAACATGACGGAGCCCGGGTGACCCACATCGCTCCGGCGGGTTCCCGGAGCCGCTGAGATCCACAATCCGGGGCCGCGGAGCGATTGGATCACGGCTGCGAGCTCACAACGCGCGCGTCGGCGTAGATCCGCTACCGTTGTCGACCATGGCGCGCAAAGCCAAGAAGCTGCCCTCCGCGAAGCACGCGTTCGTCGAGCTGTCCCGTCGTGGCCCGCACGACGTGCTGCACGGCGACCTGGCCCTGGTCGGCCTGCCCGGCATCGTCTGCACCCCGCGCACGGGGACGAGCCTGCCCGCGGTCGTGTTCGGGCACGGCTTGCTGCAGCCGCCGCGCCGCTACCTGGCCCTGATGAGGCACCTGGCCAGCTGGGGGATCGTCGTGGTCTCCCCGGCGACCCACCGCGGCCCGCTGGCCTCCCACCGGCTCTACGCCGAGGACATGCGCACCGCGCTGGACATCGCCGCCGGGGTCCGGCTCGGCGACGGCCAGATCAGCGTCGACCCGAACAAGCTCGGCGCGGCCGGTCACGCCATGGGCGGCGGCTGCGCGGTCCTGGCCGCGGCCGAAGACCCGCGCATCAAGGCAGTGGCGACGCTGGCCGCGGCCGAGACCCTCCCGTCGGCCCTCGACGCGGCCGCGAAAGTCAAGGCCCCCGCCCTGCACCTCGCCGCCGGCGAAGACCTGCTGACGCCCCCGGTGGCCAACGCCGAACCGATCTCGCGCGCCTGGGGCGGACCGGTGCAGATGCGCACCATCAAGAAGGCCACCCACCTGGGTTTCACCGAAGGCGTGCACTGGACCCAGCTCCTGCTGCACGGCAAGCCGGAGTACCACACCCAGCGCATCGCCAAGGGCCTGCTCACGGCGTTCTTCCTCCGCGCCCTCGCCAACGACCGCCGAGGCGACCTCCTGCTCAACGAGAACCTCAAGGGCGCCACCATCGACCAGGTCAACACCCACGGAAAACTCGCCGCGTAGAACTGCCCGGAACCCGCCCGGGCCGGTGACCAGGTGCGGAAGAATCCAGGTCATGACCCAGCCGCCGTACGGCCAGCCCCAGCGACCTGGATACCCGCAACCGCACGGCCATCCGCCACAGCAGTTCGGACACCCCCAGCAGCCTGCGCATTCGCAGTTCGGGCCAGGTCATCCGCAGGCGGGGTACGTCCAGCAGCCGCAGGGCCTTGGGTCCGGTCGTGTCATCGGGATCGTCATCGCCGCGATCGCGATCATCATCGGGCTCTACATCTTCATCAGCGTCGTCAGCGCGATGGCGACCTCGTTCAGCACTTCCGCGCTGCCCTTCGACCTGGTGGCGATCCCGGCCGGCCTGTCGTTGATCGCCGGAGGCGTGCTGCTCATCCTCCGCAACCGGATCGCTCCGCTGGTGTTGGTCGGCGGCAGCGTCCTGGTGCTGGTGAACCTCGTCGAGATCATCGTGGCCCGCGCGACGGCGCTGTGGACCGGAACAGGCATCGCCCTCTTCGAGATCATCCCGCCCATCGAACTCGCGGTCTTCATCACCTGCGCGATCGTCTCCGCGATCGCTCTCCTGCCTGCCGTCCGCAAACCCCTCAAACCCAAGCCCCAACCCCTGGCGCAGCCCTACAACCCGCAACCCGGCCACCCACAGCACCCGGGCGGTTTTCCACAGGGTTATCCACAGCAGCCGTACCCGCAGCAGGGCTACCCACAACAGCAGGGTTACGCGCAGCAACCAGGCGATTTTCCACAGCAGTGAGGGTTTTGGTCTCGCGGAATTGCTGAGTGCGACAGAATCTCGGCCATGACGTCCCCGGGACAGCCATTCGGCCAGCCGCAGCAACACGGCTACTTCGCGCAGTCGGGATACCCGCAGCATCCACAGCCCCCGTATGCCCAGGCTCCGCAGCCGTTCGTTCAGCAGGCACGGCCTGGAAACGACGGGCTCAGAATCACCGCGGCCGTCGTGAACATCGCGGTCGCCATCTACCTCGCCGTCGTAGGGGTCCTGACGGTCGATTCGGTCATCAACATGACCAACGAGGAAGATGACTACGTCTCGATCACCGGCGTGGTGCTGCGTGGCACCGGAGCACTCGCCTACGTCGCCGGAGCCGCGTTGCTGATCCTCGGCGCCGTGTTCCTGCTCCGGAAACGCCGTGCGGGAAGCACATTGACCTGGATAGGTTTCGCGATCACGTTCCTCGCGTTCGTGCTCGATTCAACAGGAGCCGTCGCGTGGAGCATGGAGTCCCTCGGACGCTTTCCCCACCTGCGGGACAAGGGGCTCACGTACTTCCTCGACAGTATCCGGTTGACTTCCGTCATCGCCGGCATGGTCGTTTGTCTCCCGCTCGTCACCGCGCTGCTTCCGCCGGTCAAACGCACTCTCCGCTAGCGCTCGACGTGGAAGGGCCCGGATCCAGTGGATCCGGGCCCTTCCACGTCTTCACCTGAGCCAGCTCTGGTTTTCGTAGTCATCGTCGTCGTCGAACGTCGGCTTTGGCCGACGCGGTGCGGGTTTCGGCGGCGCGGGCGGTTTCGTAGCGGCTGGTGGCGGGGCCTGCTGCTCGTTACGACGGCCGAAGCGGCCCGCCTGGACCTGCCAGCGCGGATCGGGCTGCGGAGGCTCCGGCTGAGGAGCCACCGCAGCAGGTGCCACGCCGCTCGGGATCGGACCCGCGATCTCGGCCGCTTCCGGCGTGGTCGCGGCGGGCTTGATCGGGTAGTTCTCGATCAGGTCCTTGAACTCGAGAGCGACCTCGTCCTGCGGCTCTTCGTCGTCCTCGCCACCGACCTGGATCTCGTTGGCGTGCGCGGAGTTCTCCGCATTCGCACGCTTCTCGATCAGCTCGCGCACCCGGGTGTCGATCTTCTTGACCTTTTCGCCGAGCTCCCTCGACGATGCGTCGGCCTTCTTCGTGGCCTCGATCGAACGTTCCGCGCTCTCACTCAGCTTCGCCGCCGTAGCAGCGCTGGTCTCCTGGAACTTCCGCCGTGCGGCGAGAACCGCTTCACTCGGGGAATCAGTCATCGTCCCTGCTGTTCCTTGTCCTCACCCAGCACCGACCGGAACCGTACGTTGGAGGCGTCCACTCCGTCGTCGAACAGCTGGCCCTGGGTGCGCCACGGGCTCGAGTTGGTGCGTTCCTGGTCACCACTCTGCTGACCGCCCTGGCCGCCACCCATCATGCCGCCCATCATGCCGCCGCCCATCGCGGAAGAACCGCCCTGGCCGCTCTGCGAACCACCAGACTGCCCGGAGGCAACCGGGTCTCCCCCGAGGGACGACAGACCGGCCGAACCAGCTCCCTGGGAGTTTCCAGCTGCCGGGTCGTGCCCGCCGAGGGACGACAGGCCCGGCGAACCAGCACCGGGTGCAGCAGGTTCTGATCCGCCGAAGAGATCACCGGAAATGCTGCCGAAGGAGTTCTGCACACCGTCCCCGCCCGGAGCGGACGCGGGCCCACCGAGGCCTGCGGCCTGAGCGGTCGTCGCAGCCGGAGCACCGGGAACCGGGGCTCCTTCGGTGTCAGGCGCCGGCATGGTGGTGAAACCGGAGGTATCCGGTGCGGGCATGGTCGTGAACCCGCCCGCCGGACCGCCTCCAGCGAGGTCGGGCGCAGGCGCAGCCGGCGGAGCAAAGGGCTCAACCGGAGGGGAGCCCGGCGCAATTGGGGCTGCAGGTGGCGGAGGCTCAGCCGGATAGGGACCACCGACGATTCCACCGCTCCCCGAGGAACCTGGCGCCCCGAGAGTCGGCGGCTGCGGCTCACTGCCGAAGGTGATCGTTTGGTTGAGCGGGGGCTGGCCGCCGCCGTTGTCGACGTTGACCTTCATCTCACCGCCGGGCCCCTGCTCCAGCGTGATCGTGCGGCCGCCTTCGTGGATGACGGCACGTCCATCCGGTCCCGCCTCGACCGGAATCGTCTGCTGACCTGTGGGAGCACCGAGCATTTGGCCTGGTGCGGGCATGGTCTGCACACCACCTGGAGGCTGACCGGGCATCGGCTGACCAGGCATCTGGCCAGGAGCGCCTTGGCCGAAGTCGACCGCGTAGTTCTTGGGCTGGCCGTCCGGTCCAGTCAGCTGGACCTGGGTCTTGCCGTCCGCTCCCGGTTCCTGGACCGTGACCGCGTTCTGCCCCTCGCCGAGCGTGACCTTCTCCCCCGCACCACCGGGGGCACCTTGTCCGGGCATTCCCGGAACTTGCGGCATTTCCGGGGTTTGCGGCATCTCCGGCGGCTTCGGCATCTCCGGTGCAGCGGGCATCGGGCCAGCGCCACCGGCACCGGCACCGGCACCCCCGGCACCCGCGCCGCCACCAGCACCAGCACCGCCCTGCTGGCCTCCACCCTGTTGACCGCCACCCTGCTGCTGACCGCCGCCCTCCTGGCCGCCGCCCTGCCGCTCCGGATTGGCGAACGGGTCTTCCTTGACCTTCCCCAGGTGGTCGTTCAGCGTCTTCCAGTGCTCGTTGACGGACGTCTTGGTGTCGTCACAGATCTTGATGATGCCCTGGTGCTTCTGCTCGAAGTCGGGCACGAAGGTGGTCTGCACCCACTCGATCGACTTCTGGATCACCTTGTCCTTGTAGTCGTCGGTGTCGCAGCCGCTCGTCTCGATGCCGAAGTACCCGCAGCACTCGTCGACCTGCTCGTCCGAGGGGTCTTTCGCCGCGCAGTCGATGATGTTGCGGATCTGATCCGAAGTCAGGCCACCAACGGTGTCTCGATTGGGCACCGCCTCGAGTGACTTCGTCGCCTTGTTCACCACGTCCTCGGACACGTGATGAATGGCTTCGGTGATAATCTCAGCGGTGTCGTGGAGGTAATCGCCGACCGTGGTCGCACCGGCGTTGATGTCCGCGAAGTTCTTCTGAGATGCGCTGGAAGCCGCGCCGCTCCAGTTGTTCCAGACGCCCTTCATCTTGTCGGCCATCTGCTGGGACTGCTCACGCTGCGTCTTCCCGGCCTGCTTCAGCTCGTCGGCGTCGGCCTTGAAGTTCGCGAAGTTGATGTCGCGCTGCTCGTTGTAGCGTTTCTCAACGCCTTCCTTGGTGAACTCGCCCTTCGGCGGGTTCTTCCGCATGTAAGCGGGAACGTCCTTGTACAACGGCGCGAAATTACCGAAGTAGTCGAGGAACGGCTTGCCCTCGTCGAGGATCTCGTTGGAGTTCGAGCACCCCGCACCGCCGGCCTCTGCCTTTCGGCTGATCTCCTGCAGCGCACCTTTGCTCTCGTCGACCGTTTTGGCGTAACCCGCCTGGTTCTCGCCGGCCTTCTTCGCAGCGTCGAACGACTCCTGCGCCGTGTTGTCGTCCGTCGCATCGGCGGCGCCGTCATAGCTGGCGTGGTACTTCTGCTCGTACTTCTCGAGGTCCTTGTCGAACTGATCCCCGGCGCCCGACTCCCGGTTGTTCTCCTTGCCGTGGTAGCCAGAGGAATTCCGACCGGCCTGCATGATCAGGTCTTTTTTGTGCGCTTCAGGCACATTCGGGTCATCGAGGAGCTTCTTGACGTCAGGCCAGGGGGGCAGGTTGTAGCCAACAGAGGAATTGTGCTCTTCAGCTGCGCCGGCCATCAGCGACCACCTGCGTTCTTGACGCGCTCAGCATTGTTGCTGTCGTCCCACTCGTAACCGCGAGCAGCGTCGTTGAGGTTCCCGCTGAAGCCCTCCGTGACCTCGGCGTTCTTCTCCAGAGCCTTGGAGATCTTCTTCAGGCCCTCGAAGTAGGGATCGGCAGCTCCGGTGTGCTCACGACCGAAGTCGTTCTTCCCCAGCTTGGAGTCTGCAACGCCGTTCTTCAGATCCCCAATGGTCTGCGAGAAGCCTTTGATCGAGTTCGCAGCTGATGCGAGCTCGCCTGTGTTGGCGCCAACCCCGGTCACCGTTCCCCCTCCACCTCTTCGGAACTCAAGCACAGGTTCCGACGCGAACCAAGACTGTCTGGTTCCTCATCTTTGCAGGATTGCGCGGCTGAGAGGACGGAACGGACCAGGTACTTGCATCCGCGAAGGGGTCACTGGTGCGGCTGGCCGTAGCCCTGCTGCGGCGGGTACTGCTGCTGGGGAGGCTGCTGCTGCCACTGCTGCGGCGCAGCCTGACCCCACTGCTGTTGCGGCATCCGTCCCCACTGCTGGGGAGGCTGCGGGTACTGCTGGCCCCATTGCTGCGGGTGGCCGTAGGGCGGCGGGGACGGCTTGTTCTTCCTCTTGACCAGCACGATCACGAGCGCGATCGCGCCGACGATCAGCAGCAGGAGGAAGATTCCGATGATCGGGCGCACCATGTGCCGCATCATGCCAGGCAGTCGCCGCCCGCCAGAAGCGAATCGGCGGGTGGCCTTCCTGTTCACATCACCGCTGCGGGTACTGCCCGTAGCCCTGTGGCGGCGGGTACTGCTGGGACGGCGTCTGACCCCACTGCTGCTGGGGTTGCTGCGACCACTGCTGCTGGCCCCAGGGCTGCGGCTGCTGCGGGTAGCCCTGCTGGCCTGGCCGTTTGCGGAAGATCAGGAAGGCGATGAGGAACCCGATCCCGAATCCGACGGGCAGGAAGATGACAGCTGAGAGCAAGGCTTTCCTCCGGTGGCGACGACGCTGACGACCGCGCAGGTCACTGGGGCGGGCGGGGCGGCTGGCCGAAGCCCTGCTGAGGAGGGAACTGCTGCGGCGGCGCCTGCTGCCACTGCTGCGGCGGAGTCGCCTGCCACTGCTGGGGCTGGGCGAACGGCGGCTGCTGGCGGAGACCGGGCTGCTCCTTGTCGCGGAACACCAGGAATCCGACGAGGAAGCCCAGACCACCACCGAGGACGAGCCCGAACAACGTCATCGTCAGAACCATCGCGCTCCGCCTCCGTCCAGCCGTGATTGCACCGCGAACCTACCGAACGCGAGCGGCGGACGGGACGGCACTCAGTGCAACAGCGTGTGCAGGCCCCAGCCTTGGGCGAGGACGACCGCGAAGATCAGCGCGCCCAGGAGCATGCAGACGAGCGGGACGATCAGGACCGTCCAGAGGTCGCCGAGGAGGCGCATCGGAATCTCACACCTTGTGATGGCGTCGGTTGACGTACCAGGAACGGCTCTCGTGGGCTGCGTTGACAGCCTTGAGAGCTCCGAGCATCAGCGCGCCCAGCGCGATGATGCCGACAACGAGTCCGACGGCGATGAGACCGACAACCATGGCGACGACGATGGCACCCATGTGAGCAGGGTCTCACAGATCGAGGCCCTGTGGAGACTCACATCACAAAGATCACCGAATAGCGGAAACAATCTTTGCCAGTCTGTCCGCGATGTCCTGCGCGGTCTGCTCGCTGGACGCCTCGACCATGACCCTGACCAGCTGTTCAGTGCCGGACTGGCGGAGCAGGACCCGGCCGGTCTCGCCCAGCTCGACCTCCGCGTCGGCGACCGCGGCGGTCACCTCGGGGGCGACCACGGCCGCGGCCTTGTCGGCGACGCGGACGTTCACCAGGACCTGCGGCAGCCGGCGCATGACCTTCGTCAGCGTGGCCAGCGGGGTGCCGGTCGCCGAGACGCGACCCATCAGCCGCAGCGCCGTCAGCAGGCCGTCACCGGTGGTGGCGTGGCCCGGCAGCACGACGTGACCGGACTGCTCGCCGCCCAGCGAGTAACCGCCCGAGCGCAGCTCCTCCAGCACGTAGCGGTCGCCGACGGCCGTGGTGCGCAGGGACACGCCCTGCTCGCGCATCGCCAGGTGCAGACCGAGGTTGCTCATGACCGTCGCGACCAGCGTGTTGTCCGCCAGCTCGCCGGATTCGCACATCGCGACCGCGAGGATCGCCATGATCTGGTCGCCGTCGACGACGTCGCCCGCGGCGTCCACCGCCAGGCAGCGATCGGCGTCGCCGTCGTGGGCGATGCCCAGGTCGGCGCCGTGCTCGAGCACCGCGGCCTGCAGCACGTCGAGGTGGGTCGAGCCGACGCCGTCGTTGATGTTGAGGCCGTCGGGCTCGGCGTTGATGGCCACGACCTCCGCACCGGCGCGGCGGTAGGCGTCGGGGGCCGCTTCGGAGGCGGCGCCGTTGGCGCAGTCGACGACCATCTTGATGCCGTCGAGCCGGGACGGCGCCGCGATCAGCAGGTGGTCGGTGTAGCGGCGCAGGGCGTCCGGGACGTCGCGGACACGACCGACGTGCACGCCCGTGGGGCGCTCGACGTGCTCGTGGAGGCGGGCCTCGATCTCGTCCTCGATCGCGTCCGGGAGCTTGTTGCCGCCCGCGCTGAACAACTTGATGCCGTTGTCGGGCATCGGGTTGTGCGAGGCGGAGATCATCACGCCGAGATCGGCGCCCAGCTCCTTGACCAGGTAGGCCACCGCCGGGGTCGGCAGGACCCCGATGCGCAGGACGTCGGCGCCCGCCGAGGTCAGACCGGCCACGACGGCCGCTTCGAGCATCTCGCCGCTGGCCCGCGGGTCACGACCGACCAGCGCCACCCGGCGCCGGGAGTCGTCCCGGTCGTAGAGCACGCGCGCGGCGGCCGAGCTCACCGACATCGCCAGTTCCGGCGTGAGATCGCCGTTGGCCAAACCGCGCACACCGTCGGTGCCGAACAACCGAGCCATCAGCAGCAAGTCCTCCTCGTGTCTGCGACCGGTTGGTCAAGCGTCGCACAACCGGTCATCCGGCACTCCACAGCGTCCCCCGCGCGCGGGGGCGCTCACGGCCCGAACGCCCATGATCGAAGTCGCTTTCGCCCGGTCAGTTCCGGGCACGACCGCCCAAGACCCCTGAAACGACTGCGGGAGCAGGTTCGCCCGTGTGGGGCGAACCTGCTCCCGCAGGTAATGCTGGGGTTCGCGTCAGCGCTTGCTGTACTGCGGCGCCTTGCGGGCCTTCTTGAGGCCGTACTTCTTGCGCTCCTTCTCCCGCGAGTCACGGGTGAGCATGCCGGCCTTCTTCAGCGCCGGGCGGTCCTCCGAGTCGAAGGCGGTCAGCGCGCGGGCGATCGCCATGCGCAGCGCACCGGCCTGGCCCGACGGGCCGCCACCGCTCAGGGTCGCGAGGACGTCGAAGCTCTCGACGCGCTCGACGGTGACCAGCGGCTCCTTGATGAGCTGCTGGTGGACCTTGTTCGGGAAGTAGTCCTCGAGGGACTTGCCGTTGAGCTTGAAGCCGCCGTTGCCCGGCACCAGCCGGACGCGGACCACGGCTTCCTTGCGGCGACCGACGGTCTGAACCGCGCCACCGGTCGGAACCGGAACGGGAGCGGGGGCCGGGGTCTCGTCAGCGGCGACGGCCTCGACCGTCTCCTCCGCGGCAGCGGTCACTGCCTCTTCCTGCTGCAGTTCGTCAGTCACTTCTCGACCTTCGCCTTAATCTCGAACGCCTGCGGGTTCTGGGCCTGGTGCGGGTGCTCCGGACCGGCGTAGACCTTGAGCTTCTTGCCCATGGCCCGGCCGAGCTTGTTCTTCGGGAGCATGCCCTTGATCGCCTTCTCCAGCAGCCGCTCGGGGTGCGAGTCGAGCACCTGGCCGAAGGACTGCTTGCGCAGACCACCCGGGTACCCGGAGTGCCGGTAGTGGAACGCCTGCTCGCGCTTGTTACCGGTGAGGGCCACCTTCTCGGCGTTGATGATGACGACGAAGTCACCGGTGTCGACGTGCGGCGCGTAGGTGGGCTTGTGCTTGCCGCGCAGCAGCGTCGCGGCCTGAGTTGCCAACCGGCCGAGCACCACATCCTCGGCGTCGATCACATGCCAGGCGCGGGTCACCTCGCCGGGCTTCGGGCTGTACGTGCGCACGGGTCTACCTCGTCGTCGTTCGCGTCGGAATCTCAGTGCGGAGCCCGTCTCGATCACGCCGGACAGTTCGCACGAGGTCTTCTCGTGGAACCGGCACGTCCGCCAGTACCGCCGCCGGGACCGTGACCCGCTTTCGCGAGTCCGTTCCGCTGGCGCGAACTGCAGCCGCGCACCGCACAACAAAGAATGAGGGTACTTGGTGGCTTCTGGCCCGGTCAAAACGGGTCCTCGGTTGCTAATTCGAGGTCCTGACCTGGCAGATTGCCGAAACCAGCATAGCAATGCCCGCTGGTGCCCGGCGGGGACCCCGGCAAAGCCGATCGGACCTCCGCAAACGGAGATCATCCGCCGGACGCGCTGATGGCCCCGGCGAAAACACCGGAGCCATCAACGCGGAAATCAGTGCGAGGTGAGCTCAGCCACCGAAGCGGCCGGCGTTCTTCTTCTCGCCGGCCTGGAAGGACTCGTTGGCCGCACCCACGGCCATGCCCATCTTGGCAGCGGTCTCCTGCATCTTGGCGGCCTCCTGGTCCCAGGACGCCTGAGCCTCCTGGTACGCGGCCACGGCCTCGCCCTCCCAGGTGGAGACGAGCTTCTGGATCTTGCCCTCCAGGTCGTCCAGCTCACCCTGGATCTTCTGGGCAGCGGCCTGCAGGTCGTCGGAAGCCTGCTGCAGCTCCGCGAAGTTGACGTTGATCTCGCTCATTACCTGTCCCCTCGAATGCGTCTAGATCAAGAAATGTGGAATCTGCGAAAAAAGCGGAAGCGAAATCAGCCGTCGAGCATGCTGGTGATCTTGGAGATCTCCTGCGCCTGCTCCTCCTGGACCTGCGCGTAGTCCTGACCCGAGGACTGCACGTTCTGCCCCAGCTCGTCCAGCTTCTGGATGATCGTCTTGCCGCTCTGCTCGTACTGCTCCATCAGCTTGCGGAAGACGTCGGCGGCGGCACCCTTCCAGTTCTGCACCGGGCCCTCGAGCTGGCCCTGCAGCTGCTGCAGCGCCTGCTCGACCGCGTTGCGCGCCTCGTCGATGTCAACCGACGCCTGCTGGATCGCCTCGGTGTCCGCACCAATTCCAGCCATCTCTGGATGACCCCCTTCAAACTCGGTATCAAGCTCTGATGAACCTGCGACGCAGACATTGCCACGTCCGGTTCCCCGTTGTCCTGGATTTCTCGGCAAGCCGTTGCTGTTGTAAACACAAAAACGGGAACCAGCAGGTCAACACTGGTTTTGCGGTTGCGAACCTCAAACGTGGCTCGGCCGAACGGAGTCCGTTCGCAAATGCATCAGCCGATCCCGAGTGAACCCACGACCTGTTCGCAAGCGCGAACGACGTCGTCCTTCCCCTGCGGTCCGTACTTGCAGCCCACGCTCACTTTGAATTGACCTTTGTACAGCGTGTACCACTCGACGGTCGCCTCCGGCAGCGTTTCCCGGTAGTACACGACGTCCCGGCCGGCGAAGCTGGTGGACGGCGTGAACAGCGAGAACTTCTCGCCCGCCGCAACGCTTTTCTCGTACTCACCGCGCAACAGCTGCACCGCGCGATTGCGGTCGCCGTCGGTGTCGAAGGTCAGCCGCCCCTCCTCGACGGCGATCAGCGATCCCTGCGGTCCGTCGCCGGGCGCGACCAGCGTCTGGAACTTCGTCGCATCGCCGCCCGACGGACGCCAGTCGCCGGGGTAGGCGAAGTGGTAGTCGTAGGCGGCCATCTGCTGCGCGGGCACGAGCGGATCGGCCTGCGGCCGGTTGCCGGTGAGCAGCAGCGCCGCCGCTCCGGCCGCCGCGACCAGCGCCACGGCCCCGGCGCCGACCAGCCACGGGGCCTTCCGCTTGCGCTTGAGCTTCGGCGGTTTGGTCACCGGGCGCGTCGGCTCGTCGCCGGTCATGACCGCTGGTCTGGGACGGCTCGGCGCCTCACCCCGGGTGGGCGGGTGCCCCGGCAGCGGGTAGTCGCGGACGGTCGTGCCGCCCGCCCAGGCGCCGGTGGGGGCCAGGCCGCCGCTGCGCCCGGGATCGAGCCGGACGGCGCGCAAAGCGCCTCGGGCGACCACGGTTTCGGGCTGGTCGAGGGTCGCCGGGACGACACCGGTGCGCTCGTGGATCAGCCGCGCCACCATCGGGATCCGGCTGGAACCGCCGACGAGGAACACCCCGGCGAGCTGGCTGCGCTGGACCTGCCCGTCGCGCAGCGTCGCCAGCACCAGCTCGGCGGCCTTCGCCAGCGGTGCGGCGATGAGCTTCTCGAGGTCGGCGCGGGTGACGTGGGCGTCGGCGAACGGCGGCGGCATCGGGACGTCGGTGTAGGCGTGGCGGGACAACGTCTCCTTGGCTCCGCGCACGTCCTGCCGCAGCACGCGGCGACGTCGCCGATCGGGCATCTCGCGGCCCTCGACGAGCTTGCGCCACGCGTCCGGATCAGCGGCGCCGACGAGCTTGCCGACGTGCTCCAGCAGCAACTGGTCGATGTCCGCGCCGCCGAAGTTCGGTTCGCCCTTGGTGGCCAGGACCTGGAAGGACGCGCCCTGCTTGCGCACCACGGAGGCGTCGACGGTGCCGCCGCCGAGGTCGAGGACCGCCAGCGCGCCTCCGTCGGGCAGGCCGTTGCCCGCCGAGTGGAAGACGGCCGCGGCGACCGGTTCGGGCACCAGGACGATCTCCTTGCCCAGGCCGGCGGCGGCCTGCCGGAGCTCCGCGGCGCGCACGGAACCCCAGTCGGCGGGGTGGGTCAGGACGAGGAGGTCGACGGCGGCTCCGCCCGCGAAGCGGCGGGCCTCGCCGACCGCGCGGTGCAGCACGGCCCTGATGACGTCGCCGACCTTGAGCACGGTGCTGCCGAGCAGCAGCTCACCCTCGTCGATGCGACGTTTGGGGTGCGGTTCGAAGCGAGCGGGATCGACCGCGGCCTGGCGTTCGGCCTCATGGCCGACGAACAGCGTGCCGTCGGCGGCGGCGAACACCGCGGAGGGCACCAACGGCTGCCCGTCGATGACGACCACCTGTGGCTCGGCACCGCCGACCGAGACCACCGTGCATGTGCTCGATGTGCCGAAGTCGATCGAGACGTGCAGGGACACCCAGAACTCCATTCACCGTCGCCGAAGCGCTCGTCGGCGGCGACGTCGTCATCCGGCCCGCCGTACCGGCGGCACCGTCCCCCCGGGGGAGCACCCTAGAGCCACCCGCCACCCCGGCACCAACATCCTCCCGCAATCAGCCGACGACGTTGGGTGATCGCCGCGGTGAGAGACGACCCACCACACCTGCGAACGCAGGCCCGACCTGACCCGACGCGCCCGGGCTCCGCCCCGCACCCCCAACGACCGCGTCCACCACCAACACCGGGTGTTCCCAACGTCCCCGACACACCACAGGACCCCACCTGAGCGGGTGAATTCTCGGATTTCAGTGAGGTGATCTCAGTGGAATGGGGATGGCTGAGGGCCTGAGGAGATGTGGGCGTGGGGTCCTGGTAGAAGAAGGTCTCACCACAAGATCATCTTCAGAACCAGGACCCCACGTGATCACCTATCGTG
>NZ_SMKS01000038.1:0-61948 GCF_004348435.1 Saccharopolyspora terrae
ACAATGCCTTGTTGAAACAATCCCAGCACACACTCAACAACCCAAAGGTCGGAGCGTGATACTCAAAGAAACCACCAACCACCATCTCCGAAGAGACAACTGGTCAGGGGCATAAAAGAACACTAACCAAAACAGTCCACTGTTGAGTTCTCAAAGAACACACCCACACCATCGCCACAACCCATTCTCAGGGCCGTGAACTCCGGGGAGTCATTTCCTCGTTCTTGTGTTGGTAACTCTAGCAGGCTCTCTTTTCGGCGTTTTCAGGGGGGTCCCCCTTATTTTCTCGCCGGAAGCGCGAGCCCTATTCGAGTTATCAACTGCCGGTCGGACGCGGAACCGGAGCTCCGCCTCTACCCAGCGACCGCCTTACGTTACCCGGTGCGCTTCGCGGTGTCAAACCGCGCGCCCCGAACCGGTTTGCGCTGTCACGTGAGCCCGAACCGAGTTCGGAACCTCGTGGCGCTCCCGGTGCCGTTCGCCGCGAACACTCCGCGTCGTTCGGCTTTCCGTGCGACGAAGAGAAAGTTACGCACACTCTGCGTCAATGTCAAATCGCCTGCTCAGACCTTGACGCCACCCGTTCGGCCCAGCGCGGGGTCACTTCTGCTTCGGCCGCAGCCAGAGCTTCACGCTGCTTCCTCCGCCGGCCGCCTTCATCGCTTCCAGCAGGTCAGAGGCCTCGACCGGACGGTCGCGGCCGACCGGCACGAGCTCGTAACCCCACGTTCCGAACTCACGGAGCGCAGCTGCCGGATCATCGCCGAGCCCGCTGATCGCGTCCGGTGTGAACGAGCACACGATCGAGGGACGATCGCGGCGCAGCATCCGCACCAGGCCTCCCAGGACCCGGTGGACCCTGGCGCCCACGTCCACGTGCACCACGGAGAGCTTGAGCTTCTCCAGCGAGGCGTGGTTCTCCAGCTCCTTGTCGAGCCGGAACGCCGGCACCCGGTCGCCTTGTTCCTGACCGGCATCCGGTGCGATCGGGCTGACCGACACGCCGCCGGCGAGTGCGGGCTCTTCCGCCAGCTCCCCCGGGCCGTCCCAGGCCGCGCCCTCGATGAGCAGCAGCCGGTTGGCCCACGCCGAGGGCACGTTCATCTCGACGTTGTGCTTGAGCAGCGCGCGAGCCTGCTGGCTGGGTTCGACCGCGACGACCGCACCGCTGTTCCCGAGCCTGCTCAGCACCCGCACGGTCTGGTAACCGACGTAGGCGCCGACATCGAGGAACACGCCGTCCGGTTCGAGCAGCGAATCGATGAGCGCTGAGGCGTCGGCGTCCCAGGAGGGGTTCGACGACAACCACGGCAGCATCAGCGCGTCGTCCGCGGGCAGGCGCATCAGCCCTGCGTCGCAGAGCACCGGCGTCGTGGTGCCGTCCCCTCCCCCGGTGGCGCGCTCGTGCTCGCGCAGCAGGATCCGTTGCAGCACGTCGGTGCGCTGCAACGCGTTCGCCGCGTCGCCCGCCGCGCTGCGGACCCCGGAC
Source organism: Saccharopolyspora terrae (assembly GCF_004348435.1). Lineage (NCBI taxonomy): Bacteria > Bacillati > Actinomycetota > Actinomycetes > Pseudonocardiales > Pseudonocardiaceae > Saccharopolyspora > Saccharopolyspora terrae. The sequence continues at coordinate 1,490 of NZ_SMKS01000038.1, forward strand.
TCGAGGTCGTGCCGAGGTTGCCTCGCCTCCATCGCGTCCATGCGGTCGAGGACCTTCTCCAGCGCGCCGGTGAGGCCGTCGATGCGTTCGGCGAGCGCGTCGACCCGCTCGTCCGAACCACCGGTGCTCGCCGGGACCCCGGACTCCTCCAGGCGCCGGAGCCTGCGGTGCTGATCGGCGAGGTCCGCGCGGGCGCGGACCAGGCCGTCGTCGGTGCCGACCAGTTGCGCGCCGAACTGGTCCTGCCTGCGCAGCAGCTGCGCGAGCTCGGCGCGCATGCCTTCGACGTCACCGTCGCCGTCCGACTCGTACTGGCGGCGCAGCAGCTCGCCCGCGGTCTGCTCGACCCCGTCGACCAGCGAGCGGAGCACGTCGCGGATGTGGTCGTCGTAGTGGCTCAGCGCGCGCAGCACCGCCTTGCGCAGGGTCGGTGCGATCGCGTTGCTGCTCTGCCCCACGTCCGGGGCGCGGTGCAGAGCGTGCCGCGCCACCAGCAGCGGGCGCAGCGGGTCGTCGAACTGGCCGTGCTTGTCGCCGGACCACTTGGTGCGCCAGTTGCGGTAGGCGTGCTCGACGCGTTCCCGCAGGCGGGCGCCCGCGCGGGCCACGGTGTGCGTGCCCAGCAACGTCTCCCTGGCCGCGACGCCGAACGCCGCGGTGCCTTCGGGGTCGTCGGCGGCGTCGCGCATGATCTCGGCGGCGGCCTCGACGTCCGGTTCGCTGACGCCCTGGCAAGGCACGAGGCGCGCGCACTCGGCGCCGAGGAGTTCGGCAACAGCGCCGTGCTCACCGGCGATCACCGGCACGCCGTGCGCGGCGACCTCCAGCAGCCGCAAGGCGTGCTCGTCACCCGCGTCGCCCCGGTGCAGCGAGACGAAGCAGTCCGCGGCCGCGACCAGCGCGTGCAGGTCGACGTCGGTTTCGACGAGCCTGACGCGGGGATCCGCAGCGGTGGCCAAGCGGAGCCGTTCGGCGGCCTCCGGGTGGTGGGAAGCGCCGTTCACCGCCATCAGCAGGCGCACGTCGTCGCGCTCTGCGAAGGCGGTGAGGAACGCCGAGACGAGGCCGAGCGCGTTGTCCGCGCGCTCGGCGGCGTGGTCGACGTGGGCGGCGATGACGAACTCTTCGGAGAGCTCGAACCGCGCGCGAGCTCCCTTGCGGGTCGGCAAGTCGATGCGCTCGCGCTCCGGTGCGGGCAGCGTGACCACGCGCGTCTTGACCCCGTTCCGGCGGACCGCGGCGCGGCTGCTCTCCGACAGGACCCAGGTCTCGGCCGCGTCCGAGTCGAGGCCGCCGCTGCCGGTGTGCACGTCGATGACGTAGCGGCCTGCCGGCACGGACAGGCCGGGCGCGCAGCGCAGCACCACCGGGTAGTAGGCGGTGTCGGCGGAGGGCAGGCCGGAGGCTCCGACGGCGGTGCGCATCAGGTCGGCGAGCGGCCCGCTGCCGAGGACGGCGACCCCGAGCTGGTCCACGAGCGCCAGGTCGCCGCCGGTGCGGCGGTGCACGGCCTCGGCGGGCACCCGGCCGCTGGCCACTCCGACGCCCGCGCACCACTCGTGGAACGCCTCGGCGTCGGCGCCGAACGGATCGGGATAGTCGCGGCGGAGGAGCTCGTCGTCGGCCCAGACCGACGCCGTCCAGCGGGATCCGCCCGAGGTGCGCTGCCGGTCGTCGGCCGGGGCGCAGGCCCACTCCTTGAACGCCGCGGCACCGTCGGGTTCGAACGGGCTCGGCGGTGCGTCGCCGCCGCGGAGCCAGACGTCGAGGTACTGGCTGCGGAGGCTGTCTGGCAGCAGGACGCCGTCGGCAAGGGCGTCGAAGGGGTGCGGTTGTTCGCGGCTGTAGCCGGCGTCGACCAGGGCGTTGCGGTAGCTCGCGCACAGCCCGGCCAGCACCGGGTTCTCCGACAGCAGCAGCCGCGGGTTGTCGGCGTAATCGGCCGACAGCAGCCACGGCCGCTGCGGCTGGAAGCCGTCGAAGTGCACGCTGCGCAGCACCGATCCGTCCACGACGTGCTCGCCGTCGGCGACGTCCAGTTCGCGCTGCGCGGCGTTGAACACCGACAGGCCGACGCCCGGATCGCGGATCACCTTGTGGTCGACGAGCGCGGGAGCGCCGTCGAGGACGGGCGCGGTCATCGTCGGGTCGTGGCGCAGCTGCTCGATCCAGGTGGTCAGCAGGTCCTCGGCGCCGGGGCGGACCGCGAAGGCGCTGGAGTCGAAGGTGCCGGAGTCGGCGAGATCGGCCGGGCTGGGGCGCAGCCCGTCGGCGGCCAGCGGGTGCAGCACGCGGGGGACCAGGGCGACCGGGCGTTCAGCGGTCAGCCCGGTGAGGAGTTCGGTGAACGGGCCGAAGACCTGCACCCAGGGTTCGAAGTGCAGCACGGTCGAGCCCGACCGGAGCAGGTGCTTGAGCAGTCGCGGACGCAGCACGCCGCGGAGCTGCTCGGCGGTGCAGCCGATGGCCAGCCTGGCGAATTCCTGCGGGTCGACGCCGATGTCGGTGATCGACAGCGCGTCGGGTTCCTCGCGGACGGCGCCGGGCTCGTCGACGATCAGCAGGACGAACCGGGACCCGGGGTGGTGCTCGCGGAAGCTCTTGCGCAGCACGCGCGCCGCGGGGAGCTGGTCGCGACAGGCCAGGGTGCAGCCGATGAGGGTGATCGAGGAGGACCGGCCCGCGGCCGGCTGCTCGGCGGGCCACTCGGGTTCGACGGACTCCGACGACTGCTCCAGAACGCCCGACTGGAGCTCGACGGCGGACTCGCCGGAGCGCGTTTCGTCGTGCTCGGGGTGCGGCTGCGAATCAGTCACGCCCGCAACCTATCGCCCCACGCTCCCCAGAAGAACTCCGTGGTCCCGTCAGGCGAGCGGCGAAGCCGGGCCCCGCCTGAGCACCTCGCACCGCCGGGGTTCTCCAGCGGTGCTGTGGCGAGCGCGCCTCGACGGACATGCATCAGTCGAGGCGCGCGGAGTCCACAGCGCCGATCAGGTCCCACCCGCACCGCCGAGCAAGCACGAGTTCCGCTACAAGACCGGGAGCATCGACGAGAGCTCGTACGGGGTGACGCGGCTCCTGTAGTTGTTCCACTCCTCGCGCTTGTTGCGGAGGAAGAAGTTGAACACCTCCTCGCCGAGGGTTTCGGCGACGAGCTCGGAGTTCTCCATCTCGCCGAGCGCTTCGGTGAGGTTCTGCGGCAGGTTGGCGTAGCCGGCGGCCTTGCGCTCGTACTCGGTGAGGCTCCAGACGTCGTCCTCGGTGGCCGGCGGCAGCTCGTAGCCCTTCTCCACCCCGCGGAGACCGGCGGCGAGGATCACCGCGTAGGCCAGGTACGGGTTGCAGGCCGAGTCGGGGTTGCGGACCTCGACGCGACGGGACGAGGACTTGCCCGGCGAGTACATCGGCACCCTGACCAGCGCGGACCGGTTCGCGTGACCCCAGCAGACCGCGGTCGGAGCTTCGCCGCCGATGACGAGCCGCTTGTAGGAGTTCACCCATTGGTTGGTCACGGCGCTGATCTCGCGCGCGTGGTGCAGGATGCCCGCGAGGAACGCCCGTCCGGTCTCGGACAGCTCGTACGGGTCCTCGGGGTGGTAGAAGGCGTTCTGGTCGCCTTCGAAGAGGCTGAAGTGGGTGTGCATGCCCGAGCCCGGCTGGTTGCTGAAGGGCTTGGGCATGAACGAGGCGCGCACGCCCTGGGTGATCGCGACTTCCTTGACCACGTAGCGGAAGGTCATCACGTTGTCGGCCATCGTGAGCGCGTCGGCGTAGCGCAGGTCGATCTCCTGCTGGCCGGGCGCGCCCTCGTGGTGGCTGAACTCCACGGAGATGCCCATCGCTTCGAGGGTTTCGATGGCGTTGCGGCGGAAGTGCGGGGCGGCGTCGTGGCTGGACTGGTCGAAGTAGCCGCCGGAGTCGGCCGGCTCGGGCTCGCTGCCGTCGCCGGGAAGCCCCTTGAGCAGGAAGAACTCGATCTCGGGGTGCACGTAGCAGGTGAATCCGGATTCGGTGGCGCGCGACAGGGTCCGGCGCAGGACGTGTCGCGGATCCGACCAGCAGGGCGATCCGTCGGGCATCTGGATGTCGCAGAACATCCGGGCCGAGTAGTGCTCGCCGTCGGCGGTTTCCCACGGCAGCACTTGGAACGTGCTCGGATCGGGCTTGGCGACCATGTCGGACTCGTAGACGCGGGCGAAGCCCTCGATCGCCGAGCCGTCGAACCCGATGCCCTCGGCGAAGGCGCCCTCCAGTTCCGCGGGCGAGATCGCCACTGACTTGAGCATGCCGAGGACGTCGGTGAACCACAGCCGCACGAAGCGGATGTCACGTTCCTCCAGGGTGCGGAGCACAAACTCCTGCTGGCGGTTCATAGCCGCACTCTAACTTCCTGGCCTCGCGATCGTCTTGATCGGCGTGGCCGGTGCCGAGGTGCTCACCCGAACCCGATAGCGGCGACCATCAACGGCAGCACGAGTCCGATGACGAGCGCGCCGGCCACGTCGAACACCGCGCCGGAGCGGATCATCTTGGTGATCGGGACCGCGCCCGAGCCGTAGACCACGGCGTTCTGGGGCGTGGAGACCGGCAGCATGAACCCGAAGGACGCCGCGAAGGTGGCGGCCAGGGCCGGCACGAACGGATTGGTTCCGGCCGCCAGGGCCACCGGGATGACGATCGGCACCACCACCGAGGCGGCGGCGGTGTTGGAGGTCGTCTCGGAGACCATCACCGCCAGCACGATCGCGAAGACGGTGATCGCGATGCCGCTGCTCAGGCCGAGCGACCCGGCCGTTCCCTCGCCGATGGTCTTGGCGAGCTCGGTGTCGGCGAGCAGCGAGCCGAAGATGATGCCGGTGCCGAACAGCACCACCGTTCCCCAGTCGATGCGGGAGGCTTCGGTCCAGGTGAGCGTGAAGCGGCGCTGGGACCAGTCGGTGGGCAGCAGGAACAGCAGGGAGGCGCCGAGGACGGCGACGATGCCCTCGTCGAGGCGGTCGCTGACGGCGTCGTAGGCGGCCGAGTCGTTGCCCGCGATCAGCGCCACGAACCCCGGTGTCACCCACAGCACGACGGTGATCGCGAAGGCGATCAGGGTGTTCTTCTCCGCGCGCGACAGCGAACCGAGCTTGGCGCGCTCGTCGGCGACGTACTCCTCGACACCGGTCAGCTTCTTGATCTCCGGGCGGTTGAGCAGCAGGAGCGCCACGGCCAGCACCGCGAACATCACCAGGCACACGGGTGCCGCCATGGCCATCCACTGCAGGAAGGAGATGCGCTGACCGGTGACCTCCTCGATCAGGCCGCGGCCGATGAGGTTCGGCGGCGAGCCGATCGGGGTGAGCAGTCCGCCGACGCTCGCGCCGTAGGCGAGCATGAGCATCAGGGCGACGCCGACGCGCAGTCGCAGCGGGTCGAAGGGTTCGCCTTCGGGCAGCTGCTTGCGGACGAGTTCGGCCATGACGGCGAGGATGCCGACGGCGGTGGGCAGCAGCATCGCGACCGTGGCGGTGTTGGACACCACGGCCGAGAGCAGGCAGGTGATCACGCCGAACGCGGTGATGACCCGCCAGGCGCTCTTGCCGACGCCGGGCAGCGACAGGATGGTGAAGGCGAAGCGCCTGGCCACGCCGTGCCGCAGCATCGCCTGGGCGAGGATGAACGCCCCGATGAAGGTGAACACCGTTGAGGAGCCGAACGGTTCGAGCACGTCGTCGGGCGGCATGACGCCGAGGACCACGACCGCCGCGACGCCGATCAGTCCGCCCACCGGGATCGGCACCGGTTCGCACACCCACAGCACGATCACCCCGAGCAGCACCGCGGCGAGCTTGTGCTGGGCGGGTTCGAGCTGGGTCGGCAGGAGCAGGAACAGGATGGTCAACGCCGGGGCGAGGAACAGGCCGGTGGTGCGGCGGGCGCGTTCGAACCGCTCCTCCGCCGGGGAGAGCACCTGCTCACCGAGGCTCTTGTACGTGCTGCCGGAGAGCAGCACCGAAGTCACGCTCTGCTCAGCGGGCTTCCCGCCCGGTTTGTCCGCATGATCCATGTGCCGACGATAGGCGCCATGTGACCTGGTTCACCACCACTGGCTCCGAGCGGATCGATCAACCCGTGCAGCGGGTTCCCTCCGGCGGGACCTGGAGGTCGACCAGGTAGTTGGTTCCGGCGTCGTCCACGCAGCTCACTCCCTGCAGGTACACGGTGTGCTGGGTGCCCTCGTAGGTCAGCAGCCTGCCGTGCAGCGCCTGCGCGAGCTGCACGCCCGCCTGGTACGGCGTTGCCGGGTCGGCGGTGGTGGAGATGACCAGCACCGGCGGCAGCTCGCCGACCTGGGGCTGGGTGGGCTCGCCGGTCACCGGGACCGGCCAGAACGCGCACATGTCGCGGGCCGAGCTCGGCTGGTTGCCGTCGTCGAGGAACGGCGCGGCCTCCCGGTAGCGGCGGTCGGCCTTGCGGACCTCCTCGGGATCGGTGACCCGCTTGTCGTCGACGCAGTGGATCGCGTCGAAGGCGTCGGTGGTGTTGCTGTAGCGGCCGCTGGCGTCCCGGCCGAAGTAGCTGTCGGCCAGGCTCAGCAACGTCTGGCCGCGGCCCTGCTCGAGTTCGGCGAGCCCGGTGTCGAGGCTCTCCCACAGCGTCGGCGCGTAGAGCGCTTGGATCGCCGCCATGGTGGCGTCCGGGTAGGACAGTTCGCGGCCGTAGCCCGCCTGCACCGGGTTGTCGACCAGCGGGCGGGTCAGCCGCTGGAACTGCTGGACAGCTTGCTCCGGATCGTGGCCGAGCGTGCACCGCGAGCGGGCCGCGCACCAGGCGGCGAAGTCGTCGAAGGCGCGCTGGAAGCCGGCGCCCTGCGCGACCAGCGCGTCCACCGTGGTCTGCCCGGGATCGATCGCGCCGTCGAGGACCATCGCGCGGACGTTGCCGGGGAAGCTCTCGGCGTACTCCGAGCCGATCCGGGTCCCGTAGGAGTAGCCGAGGTAGTTCAGCTTCGGTTCGCCCAGCGCGGAACGCAGCACGTCGAGGTCTCGCACCACGTCGCGGGTTCCGACGTTGGCGAGCATGTCCACGCCGGTGCGCGCGGCGCACTTGCCCGCGTACTCGCGCTCCTCCCGCTCGGACTGGGCGACGCCTGCCGGGGAGGTGTCCGCGTCGGAGTCGAGGCGTTCGGTGTCGCGCTCGGAGTCGTTCAGGCAGCGCACCGCGGGTTCGGAGGCGCCGATGCCGCGCGGGTCGAAGCCGACCAGGTCGAAGCGCTCCCCCAGCTCGTTGTCGCTGACGCTCGTGGTCAGGCTCGCCGCCGCGCTCATCCCCGACGCGCCGGGGCCGCCCGGGTTGACCATCAGGGATCCGATGCGCGACTGCTGGTCGGTGGCCGGTTTGCGCAGGACGCCGATCCGGATCGTCTTGCCTTCCGGATGCGCGTAGTCCATCGGTACTTCCAGCCGCGCGCACTCCAGAGCCGGGTCCTGGAACGCGGTCCGGTCTGCGGAGGTGGTGGCGTAGTCCGAGCACGGGCCCCACGCGAGCTCCTGGCCGTAGTACCGGTCGAGTCCGGTGGGGATCGGGCCGACCGGCCCCTTGCGCTCGTTGTGCGGCTCCAGGGCCTGATCGCCTTGGACGCACCCTCCGGCGACCAGCACGAGCAGGGTCATCGCGGTGAGCACTCGGTGTGGTCGGGCCATTCCGAGATCGTGACATGAACATGCCCGTGTGATTCATGTCGGGCAGGGGCACACCACCTGGGTGGGTGCGCGAAGATGGGCGCATGCCCCAGTTGCGGATCGCACTCGCACAGGTCAACACGTGTGTCGGCGACGTCGCCGGCAACAGCTCGATGGTCCGGGACTGGACCCGACGGGCTGTGCAGGACGGCGCCCACGTGGTGGCGTTCCCGGAGATGACGCTGTCCGGTTATCCGATCGAGGACCTGACGCTGCGCAAGTCGTTCGCCGCCGCGAACCGCGACGCGCTCGAGCAGCTGGCGCGCGATCTCCAGGCCGACGGATGCGGTGACGCGCTGGTCGTCGTCGGCCACCTCGGCCGGGACGACGAGGGGCCGCGCAACTCCGCGTCGCTGCTCTACAGCGGCGAGGTCGTGGCCACCTACAACAAGCACCACCTGCCGAACTACGGCGTCTTCGACGAGGCGCGCAACTTCGCGCCCGGCTTCGAGCTGCCGATCGTCAAGCTGCACGGCGTCGACGTCGGTGTCGTGATCTGCGAGGACATCTGGCAGAACGGCGGGCCGGTGGCGGCTCTGGGCAAGGTCGGCGTGGACATGGTCGTGTGCATCAACGCCTCGCCGTACGAGCGTTCCAAGGACGACCAGCGGGTTCCGCTGGTGTCGGCCCGCGCGGTCGAGGCGGGCGCTCCGCTGGCCTACGTGAACCTGGTGGGCGCGCAGGACGAGCTGGTCTTCGACGGCGATTCGCTGATCGCCGACGCGGAGGGGCGGATCATCGCGCGGGCGCCGCAGTTCGCCGAGCACCTGCTGGTCGCCGATCTGGAGCTGACCTCGGGCGGGCACACCTCGACGACGGTTCCGGCCGAGCCGGGTCCGATCCGGATGCCCGCTTTCGACGTGAAGCGGACCGTCCTGCAGCCCGCGCCGGTGCCGAGCTTCGAGCCGCGTCCGCTTCCGGTGCCCGCCGAACCGCTGTCCGACGAGGCCGAGGTGTGGGGCGCGCTGGTGACCGGACTGCGCGACTACGTGCACAAGAACGGCGCGCGGTCGGTGACGTTCGGGTTCTCGGGCGGCATCGACTCGGCGGTGTGCGCGGCTCTGGCCGTCGACGCGCTGGGCCCCGATGCGGTCCACGGCGTGTCGATGCCGTCGGTGTACTCCTCGGAGCACTCGCGCTCGGACGCCGCCGACCTGGCTCAACGGCTCGGCTGCCACTTCGAGACCCACGCGGTCGCCGACATGGTCGACATCTACGTGCGGCAGCTGGAGCTGACCGGGCTGGCCGAGGAGAACGTGCAGGCCCGAGTCCGCGGCGTGCTGCTGATGGCGCTGTCGAACCAGCACGGCCACCTGGTGCTGGCCACCGGCAACAAGACCGAGCTGGCGGTGGGCTACTCGACGATCTACGGCGACGCCGTGGGCGCGTTCGCGCCGATCAAGGACGTGCCGAAGACGTTGGTGTGGAAGCTCGCCCGGTGGCGCAACGACGCCGCCGAGAAGCGCGGCGAGGTGCCGCCGATCCCGGAGAACTCGATCAGCAAGGTCCCGTCGGCCGAGCTGCGCCCGGATCAGACCGACCAGGACTCGCTGCCCGAGTACGACGTGCTGGACGTGGTCCTGGACGGCTACGTGGAGGGCGACAAGGGCTACCAGGACCTGGTGTCGGACGGTTTCGACGCGGAGCTGGTCGAGCGGGTGCTGCGGATGGTCGACCGGGCTGAGTTCAAGCGCCGGCAGTACCCGCCGGGCACCAAGATCACGTTCAAGGCGTTCGGCCGCGACCGCCGGCTGCCCATCACCAACCGCTGGCGCGAGATCGCGCCGTAGGCGTCCCACCTCGGGTGGTGGCGGTTCGGACCGGAACCGCCCTGCTCCCGCCCCCGCCACCCGAACGTGAGGGAAAGCGCGGACCCTAGACTCGCGGGAACTTCGTTCCGGGACGTCGCTGGGTTCGTCCGAGGCATTGGGGGCCGGTTGTGTGGGTTGTGCACGCGCTGTGCGACTCCGCGGACCGGTTGCTGGTGTGGGCGGAGGACTCGGAGCTGCCCGCTCGGTTGCCCGGCCGGGCTCCCGCCGGGGTCCTGGCGCATCCGTTCGGGGTCCCCGCGGACGAGCTGCTCGAGGCGCTCGCGGTCGAGGGCGTGGCCGTCGACGGCGTTGAGCTGGCGCTCCCGTCGTTCGCCGCCGCGCCGGTGGCGTCTCCCGAGCTGGTCCGGGACCCGCTGACCGCCGGCGCCGCACCGCGCGGGAAGTTGCGGTTGCGGTACTGGCAGGTGCCCGCCGTGGCGATCCGGCCCTCCGACCTGCCCGAACTGCTCGCCGCCGAACTGCCCGGGTGCCGGATCGGGTCGGACGCGCGGTTCCTGCGCGAGCTCGCCGACTTCGCCGAAGCCCTCGTCGCCGGTGGTCGGGTGCTGCCCTCGCTGGTCTTCGAGGACGAGCGGCCCGCCGCGCGCTGGGCCCCGGCGCTGTCGGGTTCCGACTCGGCGCGGTTCGTCGCGCTGCGCGAGTCCATGCCGCACGCCCTGCGCGCCGCCGGCGGCGACGCCCCGGAGAAGGTCCTGCACGCGGCGCTCAACGCGCTGGTCGACGGCATCGCCCGCAGCAAGCTCCCCGGTGAGATGACCGAGGGCAGAGGTGTCACGGCGTCCTGGCTGAACGCGCTGTCCGGTGAAGCGCACTTCGACGGCGACCGCGCCCAGCTGCGGAAGCTCGCCCACCAGCTGGAGTCCTGGCGCAGCGGCCTCGCCGGGCAGAGCCCGCTGCGCACCTGCTTCCGGCTGCACGCACCGGACGACGACGATCCCGACTGGATCGTGGAGTTCATGCTGCAGGCCGTCGACGACCCGGGCGTGCTCATCTCCGCCCAGGACGTGTGGGCCGACAACACCCAGGTGCTGCGGCGCTGGGTCGATCAGCCGCAGGAACTGCTGCTCGCCGAACTCGGCCGGGCCAGCCGGATCTGCCCCGAGCTCGACACCGCGCTGCGCTCCTCGCACCCGACCGAGCTGGTGCTCGACACCGAGGGCGCCTACGAGTTCCTCAGCCGCGCCGCCCAGCTCGACCAGGCCGGATTCGCCGTCCTGCTGCCGTCCTGGTGGGGGCGCGGTCAACGGCAGCTCGGGCTGAAGCTCAACGCCACCAGTTCCGGGACCGCGGGCGCGGTCACCAAGGAATCCGGCATCGACAAGAACGCCCTGATCGACTACCGCTGGGAACTGGCGCTGGGCAACGAGACCCTGACCAAGGACGAGCTCGCCGAACTCGCCGCCGCCAAGGTCCCGCTGGTGCGGATGCGCGGCCGCTGGGTGCAGGTCGACCGCAAGCGGCTCGCCGCTGGGCTGGCGATGCTGGAGCAGGACGCGACCGGCCAGATGACCGCGCTCGACCTGCTCAAGCAGGCCGGTGGCGAGGGCGAGGAGCAGCGGCCGCTGCCGGTCGTGGAGGTCAACGCCACCGGGTGGCTCGGCGAGCTGATGTCCGGCCAGGCCGACCAGCACCTCGAACCCGTCGACCCGCCCGCCGGTTTCGGCGCGACGCTGCGCCCGTACCAGCGGCGCGGGCTGGCGTGGCTGGTGTTCCTGAACCGGCTCGGCCTCGGCGGGTGCCTGGCCGACGACATGGGTCTGGGCAAGACCGTGCAGCTGCTCGCGCTGGAAGCCCTCACCCGCCAGGAGGAGTCCCGCCCTCCGACGCTGCTGGTGTGCCCGATGTCGGTGGTCGGGAACTGGCAGCGCGAGGCGGAGCGCTTCGCGCCCGGACTGCGGGTGCACGTCCACCACGGCGGCCGCAGGCTCAGCGGCGATGACCTGCGCGAGGAGGTGGAGCGCTACGACCTGGTGATCACCACCTACCCGCTGGCCGCGCGGGACTCCGAGGGTCTGCGCGAGATCCGCTGGGAGCGGGTGGTCCTGGACGAGGCGCAGAACATCAAGAACAGCAATTCCCGCCAGGCCAAGGCGGTTCGCGGCCTCTCGGCCCGGCAGCGGCTCGCGCTGACCGGCACGCCGGTGGAGAACCGGCTGGCCGAGCTCTGGTCCATCATGGACTTCGCGAACCCGGGGATCCTCGGTTCGCTGAGCACCTTCCGCGCCCGCTACGCCGTTCCGGTCGAGCGCGACGGCGACACCGACGCGGCGGCCAGGCTGCGCAGGGTCACCGGCCCGTTCGTGCTGCGGCGGGTCAAGACCGATCCCGCGGTCATCAGCGACCTGCCGGACAAGATCCAGATGAAGCAGCTGTGCAACCTCACCTCCGAGCAGGCCACGCTCTACCAGGCGGTGGTGGACGACATGCTCGCCCGCATCGCCGAGAGCGAGGGCATGGAGCGCCGGGGGCTGGTGCTGGCGACCATGTCCAAGCTCAAGCAGGTCTGCAACCACCCCGCCCAGCTGCTCGGCGACGGCTCGGCGCTGTCCGGCCGCTCCGGCAAGCTGGCCCGGCTGGAGGAACTGCTCGAATCCGTGCTCGCCGAAGGTGACAAGGCCCTGGTGTTCACCCAGTTCGCGGAGTTCGGCGGGCATCTCGTGCCGCACCTGTCGGCGCGCTTCGACACCGAGGTGCCGTTCCTGCACGGCGGGACGCCGAAGAAGGCCCGCGACGCCATGGTCGAGCGGTTCCAGGACCCCGAGGGCCCGAAGATCTTCCTGCTGTCGCTGAAGGCGGGCGGCACCGGGCTGACGCTGACCGCCGCCAACCACGTCATCCACCTCGACCGCTGGTGGAATCCGGCCGTCGAGGACCAGGCCACCGACCGGGCGTTCCGCATCGGCCAGCGCCAGGACGTGCAGGTGCGCAAGCTGACCTGCATCGGGACCCTGGAGGAGAAGATCGACAAGATGATCGAGGACAAGAAGGCGCTGGCGCAGCTGGTGGTGGGCAGCGGCGAGAACTGGCTGACCGAGCTGTCCACCCAGCAGCTGCGCGAGCTGGTCACGCTGGACGCGGAGGCGACCGGTGCCTGAGCAGTGGAAGTTCGAGGCGCGCGGACCGATCCGGGTCACCGGCGGCATCAAGGCGCGCAGCAAGCGCGGCACGATCGCGCAGACCTGGTGGTCGCAGCGGTTCATCGAGGTGCTGGAGTCCTTCGGCATGGGCGGCCGGCTGCAGCGCGGCAAGAACTACGCGCGCTCCGGCCAGGTGCTGAACATGACCCTGTCGACCAGCGTCGTCGTCGGCCTGGTGCAGGGCTCTCGGCAGGAGCCGTACCGGGCGCGGATCGGCATCAAGGCGTTCTCCTCGCAGCAGTGGGCGCACATCGAGCGGGAGCTGGCGGGCCAGGCGCTGTACGCCGCGAAGCTGCTGGCCGGCGAGATGCCGACCGACCTGGAGGAGGTGTTCGCCGAGCTGGGGCTGGAGCTGTTCCCGTCGACGATGCGCGAGCTGACCATGGATTGCACGTGCCCGGACTGGGAGATTCCGTGCAAGCACCTGGCCGCGACCTGCTACCTGCTCGCGGAGTCCTTCGACGAGGACCCGTTCCAGATCCTGGCGTGGCGCGGCCGCCGCCGGGAGGAACTGCTCGACCGGCTGCGCGCCTTGCGCGGAACCCAGCAGGTCACGCCCGAGGAGACCTCGGAGGAGGCGCCGTTGTCGGACCACCTCCACGACTTCTGGACCAGCCCCTCCCCCGCCGGAACCCCCGAGTCCGCCACGAGCGGGACTCCCGCGCTCGACGAGTTGGAGCCGCTGCCGCTGAAGGTGAACGGCACCGCGGTCACCGACCTGCTGCGGCCGGCGTACCGGGCGTTCACCAGATGAGCGATGCGGGGAGGGGAGTACCCCCAGGTGGCTCCCCTCCCCGACTCGGCACGACTCCCACGCGCTCCAACCATGAGACGCCTCCCACCGCACGAGGTTGCCTGCCGGGATTCCCCGTTATTACCGGACCTCGGGTCTGGCTTTCCCGGCGTCGGCGGGTTATGCCTTTGTCCTGCACGAAGATCGGGAGGCCGCATGCGCTGGGTGAAGTTCGGGATCGGGTTGGTCATGGCCACGGCGGTGACGGTGGGGTGCTCCGCACCGCCGCCTGCGCCGCAAGCGGCGCCGAACCGCCTGCAGGACGTGGAGAAGCGCGGTGAGCTGCGGGTGTGCAGCACCGGCGACTACCGGCCGTTCACCTACCGCGACGCCGCCGGGGAGTGGAGCGGTATCGACATCGACGTCGCCCGCGACATGGCGGCGAAGCTCGGCGTGCGCGCCACCATCGTGCCCACCACGTGGAAGACGCTGCTGGACGACTTCGCCCAGCGTTGCGACATCGCCGTCGGCGGTGTGTCGGTGACGTTGGAGCGGGCGCAGCGGGCGTTCTTCAGCACGTCGTTCGGGGTGGACGGCAAGACGCCGATCACGCGCTGCGAGAACGTCTCCCGCTTCCAGACGCTGGAGCAGATCGACCAGCCCGGCGTGCGCGCGGTGGTCAACCCGGGTGGCACGAACGAGAAGTTCGCCAAGCAGAACCTCAAGCGGGCCACCATCGTCGACCACCCGGACAACAACACGATCTTCCAGCAGATCATCGACGGCCACGCGGACCTGATGATGACCGACTCCTCGGAGACCCGCTGGCAGGCCCGGCAGCACCCGGAGCTGTGCCCGGTGCACCCGGATCAGCCGTTCACCTTCGCCGAGAAGGCCTACCTGCTGCCGCAGGGCGACGTGGCCTTCCAGCAGTGGGTCGACCACTACCTCGACATCGCCCGCAACGACGGCACCTACCAGCGCTTCGCCGCCCCCTGGATCGGCTGACCGGCTGTGATGTGAGGCAGCAGTCATCGCCTCGCCGGGGTCCGCGTGCGACGCTGGCGAGTACAACCATCCGCAACGACCCGGGGACCCGTTTCGGGCCTCGAGGGAAAAGGACGGTCAACGATGACTGCTGCCCACAACCAGGGCGAAACCGCGGCCCCGTACGGATCGGGACCGACCCGGCGCAAGGTGCGCATCCACCACCTCCAGCAGCTCAAGGAGCGCGGCGAGCCGTGGCCCATGCTCACCTCCTACGACATGTACAGCGCCCGCATCTTCGACCAGGCGGGCATCCCCGTCCTGCTGGTCGGTGACTCGGCGGCCAACAACGTCTACGGCTACGAGACCTCGCTTCCGGTGACCGTCGACGAACTGCTGCCCCTCACCCGCGCCGTCACCGGCTCCGCCGAGCACGCGCTGGTCGTCGCCGACCTGCCGTTCGGCTCCTACCAGGCCTCTCCCCAGCAGGCGCTGGAGACCGCGACCCGGTTCATGAAGGAAGGCCGCGCGCACGCGGTGAAGCTGGAGGGCGGTCGCCGCTTCGCCCCGCAGATCGAGGCGCTGACCTCGTCGGGCATCCCCGTGATGGCCCACATCGGCTTCACCCCGCAGCACGAGCACGGCCTCGGCGGCTACCGCGTGCAGGCCCGCGGTGACCAGGCCGAACAGCTGCTCGACGACGCCCGGGCCGTGCAGGAGGCGGGCGCGTTCTCGGTGGTGCTGGAGATGGTCACCGCCGAAGCCGCCAAGCGCGTCACCAACGAGCTGCGCATCCCCACCGTGGGCATCGGCGCCGGCCCGGACTGCGACGCCCAGGTCCTGGTCTGGACCGACATGGCGGGCATGAACACCGGCCGCACGGCCAAGTTCGTCAAGAAGTACGCCGACCTCGGCGGCATCCTCTCCGGCGCAGCCGAGCAGTTCGCCGACGAGGTCAAGGGCCGCACCTTCCCCGGCCCAGAGCACTCCTTCCACTGAGGCGGCGAAGCCGGGGTGTGCGCTCGCACGCCCCGGCTTTCGGTCGTCAGCGCGCGCGGTGGGCGAGGACGTCCGCGTGGCAGGGTTTGGGGGCGCACCAGCAGCCCAGCGCCCTGCCTGCGAGCTCGCCCTCGCGGAGGCGTTCGAGGAGGTCCGGGCGGCCGTCGAGCCATTGCTCGTAGTGCCGGACCATGGCTTCGCGGTCGGTCTTGGCCTCGGAGACGAACGGGCTGGCGAAGTCCGACTGCGGCCACGAGTGCCTCGGTCCGGAATGTCCCACGTAGGTCACCAGGTCCTGCTCGACGAGCCACGGGACCAGGTGCTTGTGCGGTCCGTCCTTGCGGACGTTGATCACCACCGCGTGCCCGTCGAGCAGGGCATCCGCCCGCTCGCGCTCGTCATCGCTCCAACTGCTCGCTTCCTCCGGCAGCACCCGAACCACCTCCGCCCCCAGACTGCCAAACCCCAACAGCGATGGCCTTCTGCGCGTCAGCCCACGCACCGCGTCGAGCTGAGAACCGGTTGGGTCCCACTAGTTCCTTCGATACGGCTCGTGGGCCGGTACTACTGTCGGCACAATCGTCTACGGTGGTGAAACGTTCTATGCGCGGGTTTATCCGACGCCTGTGGTCAAGGAATGCGGTGCGTGAACCGATCGTGCTGCTGGTATACGAGCGCACTGCACCCGTGGGCGTCGATGGAGGTGTCGAGCCGCTGATCGCGGTGTGCGCCACCGAGGAAGAGGCCAAAGCCCTCGAAAAGGCAAGTGCCGTCCGCGGGCGTCATGCGCGCTGGGAGGAGCACCGCCTGCGGGGAACAGCCGACCGCACGTCGCCATTGGTGGACGGTGAGACCGTGTACGTCGTCCTGCTCGGTGACATCGATTCCAGCAACAGCGATCCGACGGGCATCGCCGTATACACCGATCGGGAAACCGCTGAACGGCACGCGAGCCGCGAGCTGCACGAATCCGGAAGCAGTGACTACCACGCGGTGCGGCTGGCGATCGGCTGGAGGGCTAGCTCCGCACCTTGAGCCATCCCTGTTCCAGGCCAACCTCCAGAGGCTCACGCCACCCATTCCGGCGAGTGGCGTGAGCCTGTGCAGGTCAGACGTCGGTGATTCGGAGGCCTGCGTGGGCTTTGTAGCGGCGGTTGATGGCGATGAGGTTGGCCGTGAAGGCCTCGACCTGGTGGGCGTTGCGGAGGCGGCCCCCGTAGATGCCCCGGACGCCGGGGATGACGTCGGCCAGTTCGCGGACGGTGTCCGTGGCCTCGCGGTCGTCGCCCAGGACCAGGACGTCGAGGTCGACGTGGTCCACGGCGAGGTCGGCGAGGGTGACCGCGGAGACGTGGTGGAACGCCGCGGTGACGCGGGAGTCGGGCAGGATCTGCTCCGCCTGCTGGGCGGCGCTGCCCTCCTCGACCGGCAGCGCGTAGGGGCCCTTCTTGTCGAAGCCGAGCGGGTTCACGCAGTCGATGACGATCTTGCCCGCCAGCTCGGTCTGCAGGGCCTTCAGCGTGTCGGCGTGGCCCTCCCACGGCAGTGCCGCCAGCACCAGGTCCGAGGCCGCCGCGCAGCCCGCGTTGTCGGCGCCGGTGACGTCGCCGCCCGCGATCTCCTTGATCTCATCGGCGGCCTGCTGAGCGCGCTCCGCGTTGCGGGACCCGATCACGACCTTCAGCCCGGCCTTGGCCCAGCGGATCGCCAGCCCCCGGCCCTGAGCTCCGGTACCGCCCAACACTCCGACGGTCATCTCCCGCACGCCAGTCACCCTCACGGCCCCTCTCGTCGCCATCGACCTTCACGATCCACAATCGACCCACTGGCCACGAGAATGCCACGAGGTGTGCGTCAGGCCACTTCGAACTCGACGTCGCGACGCTCCGAATCGGCGGTCACCAACCGCACGCGGACCTGCTGGCCCTCGCCCAGGCCGCTGCCGGTGCAGCGGGCGATGATCGGTGGATCGGCGACGAAGACCTCACCCGCGACACCGTTGGGCACCCGCAGCACCGTCGCCGGGAACTCCTCACCGACGCGCGAGACCAGCGACCACGCCTGGGTCTGGGCGATGCAGGCCCGCTCGACCTGCGCTGCGACCCGGTCCGAGCCGCCCATCGCCGACGGGAGTTCGCCGAGCGCCTCGGTGACCCAACCCGGGATCTCGCGCCCGGCCGTCACCGCCAGGCAGATCTCGGCGCAGTACCGGTCCACCAGGCGCCGGATCGGTGCGGTCACGTGCGCGTACGAGGCGCCGATGCCCGCGTGCCCGGACTTGGCGGGCGCGCCGGAGTCGAACGCCGTGTAGCCGGCGCCGCGCAGCAGCCGGGTGGCCGCCACGTGCACCGCCAGCGCTTCCGGGCGTGCCGGGTCGAGCTCGGCGAGCGCTTCGGCCGCCGACAGGCCGACCGGCCAGTGCACCCCGAGCTGGTTGGCCGAGCGCCGCAGAACGTCGACAGTGGCGGAATCGGGTTCGGGCACGGTGCGCAGCACACCGACACCGGCCTCCAGCATGATCTCCGCTGCGCACATGCCGGTGAGCAGCGAGATCTCGGCGTTCCACTCCTCCACGACCAGCCTCGGCCGCAGCGCCAGCCGCCAGCCGCCCTCGCCGTCGGACTCCACCTGCTGCTCGGGCAGTCCCAGCTCGATCGCACCGCGCCGCAACGCCTGCTCGCGGCGCAACCTGCCGATCTCCGGCAGCAGCTCGATCGACGGGTGCGCGCAGCCGTGCGCCAGCGAGCGCTGCACGCCGTCGTAGTCCAGGCGGGCGACCGAGCGCACCAGCGCGCGTCGCACGTCCACCCGCTCCGGGGAACCGTCAGGATCGAGGTCGATGGTCCACAGCACCGCCACGCGCACCTGGTCGGGCAGCAGGCTCGCGGCGTCCTCGCACAGCCGGGTCGGGTGCAGCGGGATGTTGCCGTCCGGCAGGTAGAGCGTCTGACCCCGGCGTCGCGCCTCCAGGTCGAGGGCACCGCCGGGCGGGATGAACGCGGCGACGTCGGCGATGGCGTAGTGGACCCGGTACCCGCTGCCGCGTCGTCGCAGCAGCACCGCTTGATCGAGGTCCTTGGCGCCCGGCGGGTCCACCGTCACCAGCGGCAGGTCGGTGGCGTCGTGGCGGAATCCGGTCGGCAGCGGCTGGGCGACGGTCTGCTCGACCTCGGCGAGCGCGCTCGTCGGGTAGTCGCGGGGCAGGTTCAGCTCACGCCGGACGGCGGCGAAGTCCAGCCCCAACGGGTGCGCGGCAACGGGAGGAACAGCGTGGACGCCGTCCGGGGACCTCTCCGCCGCCGCCACGAGAACTCAGTCCTCTTCTTTCCAGCGGCGGTCGGCCTCATCGGCCGCCTCGGTGCGTTCCTCGGCTATCTCGAGCGCGCGAGCAGCGGTCTGCTGGTCCGGGTACGGGCCCAAGCGGTCGGCGGCACGGCAGCCCGATTTGGGCTCGACCTGCCGATGCTTCAAACAGAAGTACCAACCTCCGCGGGCCATGCCCCGAGCCTCGCACGACATCGCCCGCCTGTCACGCTTCGCGCGCCGGATCGACCGGGATGTCCGAACGGCCGTCACGAGTCGTCACCAGGCCGGCGGTGGCGGTGGGGTCGCCGGGGGCTGGACGCCGCGCGGCGGGATCGGGTCCAGGCAGGACACCAGCACCTGGTGGTTCTCCGGGTCCTCGATCCGGCGGCCGTCGCGCATCCGGTACTCCAGCTCGCCGTCGTCGCCGACCTCGACGGTGCAGCCGACCTCGGCCAGCTGGTCGTCGTCGAGGTTGGCCAGCCGCTCGTAGCGGGACGGCACCACCCGGTAGACGGGCCACCGCACGTGCCCGAACGCCTGGTAGAACTCCGCGAGCAGGTTGCGCATCTGGTGCTGCCACGGCAGCGGCATCGCCTCGGCGAGCGAACGCGGTAACACCGCGTAACCCGACGAACTTCCGGGCGGAGTCTGGTTCAGGTAGTCACCGAGCGGCGTGCTCGACGCGGGCGGACCGGTCGGCCGCGGGATCGGGTCCGGAGTGAACATGAGCAACCCTTTCCGGAGTTTCAGCAGGCCGACGCCATTCTTACCTAACGGGCGCCTCCGGCGGCGGGTACCGCGCCGGGCGGCGCGGGCGTGTCCGCTGCGGGCCGGACGACCATCGGCAGCAGCTGCCCGCCGTCCCACAACTTCGTGACCTCGACTGATTCACCCGGTTGCGGTGCGTGCAGCAGCTGATCGTCGCCCAAGTAGAGCCCGACGTGGTGAATTCCGTTCGGATCGCGGCCGTACCCCCAGAACACGAGATCACCCGGTTGGGCCTGTGCCAACGGCACGTGGACGCCGCCCTGGAAGTACTGGGTCTGCGAGTACTTCGGGATCTCGACACCCGCAGCCTTCCACGCCTGCTGCGTCAGGCCCGAGCAGTCGAACGACGCCGGACCCGCCGCGCCCCACACGTAGGGCTTGCCGAGCTGGGCCTTCGCGTACGACAGGGCTTGGCCGGCCAGCACGCTGGCCCCGGGCAGGTCCTCGCAGCCGGAGATCCCGGGAACGTTGCCCTCGACGCTGACCAGGTGCGCGGCCATCGGCTCCCAGCGGTGGTAGCGCAGCGGGAACGCGGAGCGCTCGACGCGCTGCGCCGCGGTGCCGGGCCGCAGCTCCTCCCAGCCGGGAACGGCCAGCAGCACGTCGTAGAACTTGTTGATCTGGTACTCGACGTCGGTGACCTGCGCGACCGATCCCCAGCCCATCGAGGGCCGCATCTGGAAGATGCCCAGCGAGTCGCGGTCGCCGTGGGTGAGGTTGGCGAGGTTCGACTCGGTCTTGCCCGCCTGGATGGCGATCTGCCACGCGCGCGGCGGCAGTCCGCGCTGCTTGCCGACCTCGATGATGCGCTTGGCCAGCGCGACGGACTCCGGCTTGAGCGAACCGGCGTCCTGCTCACCTCTCCCGGCGCCGTTGCCCCACGGCCCGAGGTTGGCGCTGCAGTTGGACCAGCCCTGGTTGCCGCCGCTGCTGCTGATCAGCATCGTCAGCGCGCCGAGACCGATCATTCCTGCGAAACCCGCGAGCACGATGAAAGCGACCACGAGCTTGCGCATGCGCGTCAACCTTCCTTGTCGTACTGGGCCACCCGCCAACCGGCCGGGGTCCTGTTCACGGTCACGTTCAGCACCCCGATGTCGCTGGGCAGCCGGACGACCATCGAGCCCTCGGTCGAGCTCACCGCGGACGGCGCCCCGGTGATCACGTTGCCCGCGTTCACCGGATCGACGGTCGACAGCTCGGTGAGGAACTCGTCAGTGGTCAGCGGGCGCAGCCCGTTCAGCCACTGCTGGCGGTCGGCGCCGACCGGGTGGTTCACCCAGGCCTCGCCCCACTTCTCCACGATCGCCACGCCCGCCGGGTCCGGCGCGGTCGGAGTCGGGCCGGCCTGCGGGACGGAGATCGTCGGCGGTCGCTTGGTCGTGGGCACCACGGCGGAGCGCTGCGGCGGGAGCGTGTACTCGGTCGTCCGCCCACCGGCGGCCTCGTTGCGGCTCGGCGGTGGTTCGGGCAGCAGCAGACCGACGACGGTGGCCACCGCGCCCACCACGACCAGGGCGGCCGCCAGGTGCTTGGGCGAGCGCAGCGGCCAGCCCCAGAACCTGCGGTACACCGCGGCTCGCCCGCGGTGCGTCCGGATCGGCATCAGCTCCCCCTCGTGTGGTCAGCCATCGGCCACTTCCAGTCCCCGGGACGGCCGGTAGATCACGTGCACCGGACGTCCCTGCACGACCTCGCGGTCGGCCAGGCGCGGCGAGTCGGCGCCGGCCGGTTGGTCCGACACCCGCTCCACCGTCGCCCGCGACGGGATCAACACCGGATCTTCGTCGTTCCCGTCCCACTTGGCATCCGCCACCGGGTTGGTATCGACCACTCGACTGGCTGCCCGCATCTCCGGGACGCCCTGCATGCCGCCCGGTCGGCGCGGGGAACCGCCACCGGCGGGCAGCGCTCCGGCGACCGCACCGCCCGAGCCGATGGAGCCCTGCGACGCGGAGTCGTCGTCGCGGTCCAGCCGCTGGGCGACGGCGGGCAGCAGCGCCTCCGGGCGCCTCCGGCGCGGCCGGTCGCCGTACTCGTCGTCGGGATCGCTGTCGCGGACCTGCTCCCAGAACTCCCCGCCGGAGGGGTTCTCACCCCGCCTGCCGAAGCGGGCGAAGATCCCGCCCTGCGCGCGCGGCGCCGCGCGTCCGACCGTGCCCACCGACAGCTCGACCATCTGCGCGATCCGCCGGATCGGCCTGGCGATCATCAGGAACACGATGGTGATCAGCGCGGCCAGCAGGATCTGGGTGAGCGCGGAGAAACCGCGGGTCGGGTCGAAGATCCAGGTCAGGAGCAGGGTGTGCAGACCGGCCAGCGCCGAGACCATCACGACGTTGAGCACCGCCGCACCCGCGACGCGGCCGATCATCCGCAGGATCTGGTGGTAGACCAGCGCGATCAAGCCGATCAGCGGACCGGCCAGGATCAGCACCCGCAGCAGCACCTGCGCCAGCAGGATGGTGGCCTTGGCCAGCAGCTGGAACGAGGCGTAAGCCAGCGACTGCACGCTGCCCAGCACGCCCGCGCCGACGCGGCTGCCGTCAACGCCCTGGAAGTAGCCGTAGGCGCTGCCCATCTTGCCCGCGACGTCCTCGAACGCCTGCTTCTTGCCCTCCGGCGAACCGCCGTCGGCCCCGGCGTTGACCTCCTGCTTGGTCCACGCCTGGGCGCGCAGCAGCTCCCGGCCCAGCTGCTGGGCCTGCGGGGAGTCCGGCGAACCGAACTCGCCGCGCAGCCAGTTGCGGTAGATCACCTGATCGTGCAGCAGCGTCGGCAGCGCGTTGGCCTCGTCCACGCCGACCTCGTGCAGGAAACCGGCCTGCACCGCGGAGGTCCCGGTGATCACGATCTCGTCGAGCGCGTGGGTGTAGACCAGCGGCGTCAGGTAGGTCGCCGAGGCGAACCACAACCCCGCCAGCGCCCACATGCCGCGCTTGCCGATGCTGGCGAGGTCGCCCTGCCAGATGTAGCGGAACAGCACGACCGCCAGCACCAGCGCGACGAGGCCGAACCAGGGCGCGAACACGCTGTCGTAGAGCGCGACCGTGCCGGTGGCGATCACCTCGTCCAACGGGTCCATCAGGTCGCCGTTGAGCAGCGCGTAGTGCAGTCCGTTGGTGGCGCCCACCAGGTTCTTGGCGAGGTTGAACAGCTCGTTGCCGACCCAGGTGTCGACCAGCGCGTTCGGGTTGGTCACGCCCTGGGGGCCGCAGCCGAGGTCGTAGGTGTGCCAGATCAGACCGGCGTAGCCGACCTCGTCGTAGGCGCTGCCCGGGTTGCCCGCGCCCATCGGCGCCGGGTCCAGCGCGCCCACCATGCCCGAGCCGGGGCGCTCCGGGTTCGGAGCCTCCTTGCAGTCCAGGCTCTGGCCCCAGGCCGGGACCGCCATCAGCGACTGGATCGCCAGCAGGCCCGCGATCAGCAGGTAGGCCCTACGGCGACGGGGCGTCAGCACTTCCGCCGAACGCGTCCGACGATTGACCACCAGCACGGCGGCCACCGCTGCGAGCGCAGCGGCGATCACCACGATGCTCACGACCGCGCCGCTCACCTCGCGTCGTCCCCACCCCGCTCGCCCGGCCGGCGGGTCGAGCTCTCGGTGCCGTCATCGAAACCGATGCCGACGCTTTCGAGTTCAAACTCGTCGAACGATTCGAAATCGTCCCCGTAGTCGTCCTCCGCCGGGTTCAGCGCGGACGTGCTGGAGTCGGAGTTCACGCCATCGCCGTCCGGTGCCGGGCTCAGCGCCCGCGGTTCGGCGTCGGGTTCGGAGGCCGGTGTGGTGTCCAGCGAGTCGCGCAGGTGCTCCAGGTGCGGGCCGGAGAAGTCGATGCGGATCTTCTCCACGCCGCCCGCGCCGTCGCCGAAGATGAACTGGCGCGGCGCGCGGTCCCGCTGGGTGGCGTTGCGCGCCGGGCCGGGACGGCGTCCCAGCGCCGAGACGACCTGCTCGTAACCGGCGTCGACCGGCACCTTGAGCAGCCGCAGCGCGTCGGCCTGGGCGCTCTCGTCGTCGAGCCGGCCGATGAACACCGAGTCCAGCAGCGACACGAAGCCCTGGATGCGCAGGAAGTCGGCCGGGATCTGGCTGGACAGCAGCACTCGCACGTTCCACTTCCGCGAGTCTCGCGCGAAGCGGTTCATCAGGACTCGACCGGTCGGCACCTCGGAGAGGAAGAACGCCTCGTCGATCCAGACGCCCTTGCGCTCGCCCTTGGGCCGCTCGTAGATCGACCGCTGGGTCAGCCAGGCCGCCAGGTTCAGCATCTCCACGCCGAGGGCTTCGGCGTCGGTCCAGTGCTCGCGGCCGACGCCGTCCTTGGGCAGCGTCAGACCGGCCATGGTCAGCACCGTCAGCCGGTCGTCGCGGGTCTCGGAGTACGGGTCGGCGTTGTTCTCCGGTATGAGCAGCGCCATCCGCTCCCGGATCTCGTCGAGGAAGTCGGCGACGACCACCGCGTGCTCGTGGTGCTCGCTGGCGTCTCGGCGCAGCGCCTCGAAGACCATGCCCGGGTGCGCGTCGACCCGTCCGCCGACCGCGCGGACCGCGCGCAGCAGCACGATCCGGGTCTGCGGCAGCTTCGCGACCTCGTAGGGAAGCAGGCCGGTGAGCACGTCGAGCACCAGGCGGCGCCGGGTCGCGGCGGCCAGCGCGCGCTCGCGCCGCCAGCCGCGCTCCGGGTCCTCCTCGTCGACGAAGTGCTCCAACTCCGGTTCGGCGACCACCCGGTACGGGTTGAGGATGCCGGGTTGAGCGTTGAGCAGGTTGATGTTGCGCGCGTAGGGCTTGAGCTCCGGCAGGTTGCACAGCTCCGAGAGCGGCCCGGACGGGTCCAGCAGCGTCCAGTGCGCGCCGGCCCGCAGCGTCTTGTAGACGATGCCGCCGCCGAGGAAGGACTTGCCGCCACCGAGCCCGGCGACCATCGCCGTCAGACCGGAGGCGTCGCGGACCTCCTGCGCCATCCACGGGTCCCAGGCGACGGGACGCCGGGTGGCGGTGCAGGTCTCGCCGAGCAGGATGCCGCGCCGGTCACCGACCTCGGCCGTGGCCTGCGGCACCGCGGAAGCCGCCCACACCACCGAACCGCGCCGCAGGTAGGCGGTGTTGGCCAGCGGCTCGCCCGGGATGAACTCGCGCGCCATCGCGTACTGCGCCTCGGGGTGCTCGATGGCGACCTTCGGCTTGTACAGGTCGAGGATCTGCTGGGCCAGCCGCAGCGCGTCGCGCTCGGTGGGACCGGACACCGCCATCCGCCACCAGGACTTGACCCGGGTGGCCAGGGCGGTGAAGCCGGAGGTCATCTCGTCGTCGATCTCCAGCACCCGGCCCGCCTGGCGGGCCAGCGAGGTCGGCGGCTCCAGGCCGTGCTCCTCGGTGTAGTGCCGAACCTGGGAGCGGACCTTGTTCATCTGCCGCTGGAGCTCGCCGCCGACGTCCTCGGGACGCCGCACGTAGATCCGCGCCGACCACTCCACCGGAGCGGGCAGCCGGTCGGAGTGCTGCATCCACGGGTCGTCGATCTCCGGGATCTGCAGGCCGTGCGTCTGACCGACGGTGAGCACCGCGACGTGCCGGGTGACGCCGGCGTTGGATCCGGTCCGGCCGCGCACGGTCACCGTCGGCGAGTACGGGTCCTGGTGCATGTCGGAGGCGTCGGTGAACGACGCGAGGTCCTCGGGTTCCCACGGCGCTCCGGGCACCGCGGGCAGGTTGCGCGGGGCCGGCAGGCCCAGCGAGCAGGACCGGTGCATCAGCCAGGAGATCTCCTCGGCGGTCACCGGGCGGCCGTCCAGCCCGGCGGAGCCGATCACCTGGTCCAGGTGCTCGATCTCGCTGTCGAGCGCGACGAGCTCGGCGTCGACGGCTTCCGGGAAGACCTTGTGCAGCAGCGGGGCGGCGCGTTCCACCGCGCGGTCCACGACGTTGCGGGTCTGCACCTGGACACCCAGGTAGACCTCCTTCTCCGCCATGGACCGGCCCATCAGCTGCTGCTGCTCGCCGACCATGTAGTCGTCGAAGGACAGCGCGCCGTCGGCGTCGGGGAGGGGGTTGCGCGCGTTGTGCACGTGCGCCTCGGCCCACATCCGGATCGGGTACGGCCGGTTGGTCACCCGCAGGTGCAGCCAGCGCCCTTGCAGTTCCGCGTACTGGCCCGCGATGGCCGCGACGAGATCCTGGCGCTGCGAATCCGAGCGGAAGGACCAGCGCTGCGGGGAGAGCCGGTACCAGGCGAAGACGTCCTGGCCCGTTCGCAGCAGGTGCCCGTCGATGGTGCGCGCGGCGATCGACGGGGTGTAGGTCGGGATGGACTGCTCGTCACCCAGACCTCGTGCGCGCTTGCGCGGCTTGCCGTTGCCCTTGGCACCGCGGATCTTGCCGCTGGAGCCGCGGGGTACCTGCTGCGGCTGCTGCTCACCGCCTCGACGGCGACCGAACACCGCGAACCTCCTTGCTACGCGTGCGCCTGCTTCCGACCTGCTGCCCGGTCCGGGTGGAGCGCGGCTGCGCCTGCCGGGCTTGTTGCCTTCTGGCCTGCGACTGTCGCGGGGCCTGCCCCTGCCGCTGCTGTCCGCGGCGGGAGCGCTTGTTCTTGGGCACGGGACGACGCCGCCGGACCCGGACCCGGGCAGCGCTCGCCGCCCCGCCGGTGGACTGCGACTTCTCGCGGGGTGCCGTCAGCTCGCGCATCCACATCTGCATCACCGCGCCGAGCGGGCGTTCGTGCCCGATCTTGGCGCAGATGAGCCTGGTCAACGCCACCGTGATGACCAGGGCCCAAGCCGTGGAGAAGAATCCGAAGCCGATGTTCATCCGGCGTTCGATGGCCAGCACCAGCAGGAACACCACCGTGCCGACACCCCACGCCACGTAGCGCGCACGCCAGGGGAAGGTCGCCTTCGGCGGGCCGAGCCAGACGGCGTCTACCCGGTAAACCTCGTCATCGGTGCGTATCCGCACTGGACATCACCCGTTGGTGCTGAAGAGCTGTGCGATGAAGGTGCCGATGTCGATTCCCGCGTTGGTGACCGCGATGCCGACGATGGCCAGGGCGACGAGCACACCACCGACGCGGCGCATCACGCCGGCGTTGTCGCCCTTGCCGCCACCGAGCCACAGCAGCAGGATCGCCACCGTGAGCAGGAGCAGCGGTAGCACGTTGTTCAGGATCCAACCGCGGATGCCGTCGGTGCCCAGTTGTGTCTGCTGAGCGAGTACGTCCAGGTGCGCCAGTGTTTCCAGCGGCATGGCGGTCATCTCTTTACCCCTGAGTACGCGGAGTGTCTGCGGGCCGGTACCTCAACGCGTGGCGGTGATCCGCAACGCGCAGATACGAGTAGAACATGACATGGTCACCAGAAGTAGTGGTTGCGAGCTCGGGTGTGGCGGGTTACAGCGCGACGGCGAAACGGACATCACGCGGTGAATAGGCCATTCGAGCAAGCGACCACTGGCTGGTCATAGCGGAATAGGCGCCCGTTCGGCCGGTTTCGAGCCTGATCCTCATGGCTGTTCACCCGCTTGCGAGCCCCTTCGTAACGCACCGTGAACGTTCCGGTGGTCCAGTGGATTTCCGCACATCGCGCCAGGAAGCACCCGACCGGATCACTCGACGTGATCGCCGAACTCGAAAGAACGAGGTGATCTTGACGCGCACGAATCAGGGTAACGGCACCCACACGAAGAGTCCCCCCCAGGGCATGGGTTTTCACACCTAGGCCATTCAGCCCGAAAAGCGCTGCCCCAAGCGAACCAACCACCGTCAGGCAAGTACCGAAGGTGCTTTCTCAGTGCCCCGAGCAAGCAACCGGCACCGCCGCGGGTTCTCAGACGTCTTCTGGGGAGGACAGCCGAAGCGCTGTGTATTGGCATACATGAGTCTCGGATCCCGGAGCCAGAAGGCGTCTGAGGTTCCGCTACCCGCACCGCCACGCACGAAGACCACTGAGCAGTTGATCAGTACGACCAAGCCACCCCGGGACTAACGCGCCCGAGCCGAACGCACCCCGAGCGGCGAGGAGAAACCTTGAGAAATGCGGAAGAGCCGGCCTGTAAGCCGGATTCTGTTCCCGGCGGCTTCACAACCGTCCGTTCGGTGACCATCTATCTAGGCCCGCCGTCGCCGACGAGCTCGTGCGGCCTACCCGCGAACCTCGGGCGAGCAACCCTCGAACGTCCGCGCAGGCGTCGGAACGCCCATCTTGGCCTTGCTCCAGGTGGGGTTTACCTAGCCACCTCGGTCACCCGAGGTGCTGGTGGTCTCTTACACCACCGTTTCACCCTTACCCGGCGCGAGCGCCGGGCGGTCTGCTTTCTGTGGCACTGTCCCGCGGGTTTCCCCGGGTTGCCGTTGGCAACCACCCTGCTCTGTGGAGTCCGGACTTTCCTCGACGGGTCGTGACCCGCCGCGGTCACCCGACCGACTCTTCCGCACCGTCGATTTTACCGCCGTGCCCGCTCCTCGTTCCGGCCAGCCCGGGGTTCAGGCCCAGTGGGAGATGTCGTTGACCAGCCGGACCGAGGCGTTGCCGTCCGGGTAGAACTCCACGATGGACAGCGACGCCAGGTCCAGGTGCAGGCGGTAGAAGACCTCGGGTCCGACGTCCAGGCCCATGCGCAGCAGGGACTTGATCGGGGTGACGTGGCTGACGACGATGATCGTCTGGCCGGCGTAGCGCTCGACGAGGTCGTCGCGGGCGGCGGTGACCCGCTGGTGGACGGCCGAGAGGCTCTCGCCTCCGGGCGGCACGACGGCGGGGTCGCCGATCCACTTCCGGTGCAGGTCGGGGTACGCGTCGGCGGCTTCGAGGAAGGTGAGGCCCTCCCACTCGCCGAAGTCGGTCTCGATCAGGCCGTCGTGGAGCTCCAGCTCACCGCCGGTGGCGTCGGCGACCGCCTGCGCGCTCTGGCGGGTCCGGGTGAGCGGTGAGGCGATGATGGGGGCGGTGCCGTCGGGGGTGACGACGCCGTCCATGGCGGCGAGGCGCTTGGCGGCGGCCCGCACCTGCCGCTCCCCCAGCTCGGTCAGCTCGACGTCGCCGCGACCGGAGTAGCGCTTGTCGACCGACATGGCGGTCTGGCCGTGCCGCAGCAGCAGCATCTTGGTGGGCGCGCCCTGCAGGTTCTGCCAGCCGGACGGGCGGGTGCGCGCCGAGGCGCTCTCGGTCTCGGTGACCTGCCCGGTTTCGACGGTGATGCCGTCCATCGCGTCGTTGGCGAGCTTGTCGGCCGCGGAGTTCTCGGCGCGCGGGATCCACTCGTAGTCGACCCGCTCGAAGTCGGCGGCGAGCTCGCGCGCGACGGCGTGGAGCGGCTGGAGGTTGGCGTGCTTGACCTTCCAGCGCCCGGCCATCTGCTCGATGACCAGCTTGGAGTCCATCCGGACCGACACCTGCGCGGCACCGAGCTCGCCGGCGGCGCGGAGGCCGGCGATCAGCCCCTGGTACTCGGCGACGTTGTTGGTGGTCTCGCCGAGTCCGATGGCGCGTTCGGCGAGGACTGCGCGGGTGTCGGCGTCGAGCACGACCGCGCCGCAGCCGGCGGGGCCGGGGTTGCCGCGCGATCCGCCGTCGGCCTCGACGACGACTCTCACTTGTTCTCCCGGACCATGATCGCGCCGCACTCCTCGCAGCGGACCACGTCGTCGGCGGCGGCTTCGCGGACCTCGTTGAGGGCGTGCCGGTCGAGTTCGATGCGGCAGGCCCCGCAGCGAGCGCCCTGCAGCAGTCCGACGCCGATCCCGCGCTGGGCGCGGACCCGCTCGTAGAGGGCCACGAGGTCGTCCGGCAGGGACTTGGTGATGAGGTCGCGCTCGTTCTGCCTGCGGGTCTCGGCGACCTCGAGCTCGTTGAGCGCCTCGTCGCGGCGGGACTGGATGTCGCCGAGCCGCTGCTCGGCTTCGCTGACGGCCTCGCGGGACTTGGTCACGTTGGTCTCCAGCGCTTCGCGCTGCTCCATGACCTCCAGTTGCTCGTCCTCGAGCACGGCCTGCCTGCGGGCGAGGGTCTGCAGCTCGTGCTCCAGCTCCTCCTGCTGCTTGGCGGGTCCGCCCGCGGCCATCAGGTCGCGGTCGCGGGCCTCGCGCTTGCGGACGTTGTCGACCTCGGTCTCCAGCCGCTTGACCTCGCGGTCGAGG
This sequence comes from Saccharopolyspora terrae, assembly GCF_004348435.1. Lineage (NCBI taxonomy): Bacteria > Bacillati > Actinomycetota > Actinomycetes > Pseudonocardiales > Pseudonocardiaceae > Saccharopolyspora > Saccharopolyspora terrae. Next base: position 31,115 of record NZ_SMKS01000038.1, read on the forward strand.
TCGTTGAACGCGGTCTGGGCGACCACGAGCTCGTCGCGCTTGGTCTGGACCTCCCGCTCGGCGGCACCGATCTGCTCGAGTTCCGGCAACGTGCGCCTGCGGTGCGCGACGCGGTTGATCTCCGCGTCGGCTTCCGCGAGATCGAGCAGCCGTCGTTGTACGGCGGGGTCGGCTTTCACGCGAGCGCCCTCCCTGGGTCTGGTGTCGCACCGGCGTGCACGGTCCACGGGTCGGTGCGTCGGGTGGATACGAGGACTTCGACTGTATCCGGCAGCGCGGCGGACACGAGGTCCGCGGCCTGCTGGCACCAGGGCCATTCGCTGGCCCAGTGCGCCACGTCGACCAGGGCCGGCACCGAGGTGCCGGGCACGTCGGCCTGGGCGAGGTGCTCGCCCGCGGGGTGGTGGCGCAGGTCTGCGGTGACGTAGGCGTCGACCCCGGCTTCGGCGGCGGTGGTCAGGAACGAGTCGCCGGCTCCGCCGCAGACGGCGACGCGGCGGATCTCGCGGTCCGGGTCACCGGCTCCGCGGACGCCCCACGCGGTGGTGGGCAGGCCGTCGGCGACGCGGCGGACGAAGGTGCGGAACGGTTCGGGCCGGGCGAGCTCGCCGATGCGGCCCAGGCCGGTGTCGGCGCCGGGCGCGGTGGGCGCCAGCGGGCGCGTCGCGGTCAGGCCGAGCGCGCCGGCCAGCGCGTCGGACACGCCGGGGTTGGCCTTGTCGGCGTTGGTGTGGGCGCAGTAGAGACCGATGCCGGAGCGGATCAGCCGGTGCACCACGCGTCCCTTGTGGTCGTCGGCCGGGACGCCGTGCACGCCGCGCAGCAGCAGCGGGTGGTGCGAGATCAGCAGCTGCGCGCCGAAGTCGATGGCCTCGTCGACCGTGGCCTCGATCGGGTCGACGCAGAACAGAACGCGCTGCACCACCGAGTCGGGGTCCCCGCAGACCAGGCCGACGGCGTCCCAGTCCTCGGCCAGCCCGGTGGGGTACGCCTTCTCCAGCGCGCCGATCACGTCCCGAATACGCACCGTTTCACCCACGTTCCACAACATCTCGAAAAGCCTTGACCAACAACGAGTTCTGCTCCGGCGCGCGCACCGCGACCCGGAGGTGATCGGTGTCGAGGCCGGGGAAGGTGTCTCCCCGGCGCACCGCGACACCGCGGTCCCGCAGCGCTTCCCGCACCTCCTGCCCGTCCGGAACCCGCAGCAGCAGGAACGGCGCCTCGGCCGTGCGCACCACGTCGACGCCGGGCAGGTCGGCGAGCTCGGCGAGCAGCCCGGCCCGGTGCTCGGTGAACTCGGCGGCCGCGCGCTGCGATTCGTCGATCGCGTGCGGTTCGCAGCAGGCGCGCACCGCGGTCAGCACGAGCGAGTTGACCGGCCAGTGCGGACGGTTCCGGCCGAGCTCGGCGAGCAGTTCCGGGGCGCCGAGCGCGTAACCGGCGCGCAGGCCGGGCAGACCCCACATCTTGGTGAGGCTGCGCAGCACCAGCAGTCCCGGTTCGGAGAGGTGCGCGAGGGATTCGCGTTCGCCGGGCACGGTGTCGATGAACGCCTCGTCGACGACCACGATCCGGCCGGGCCGCAGCAGTTTCCGGATCTCGTCGGCCGGGTGCAGCACCGAGGTCGGATTGGTGGGGTTGCCGAGCACGACCATGTCCGCCTCGTCGGGGACCTGGTCGGCGTGCAGCCGGTAGCCGTCGGCGGGGTCGAGGACGACCCGCTCGACCTCGACGCCGGCGTTGCGCAGCGCCAGCTCGGGTTCGGTGAAGGAGGGGTGGATCAGCGCGGCCAGCTTCGGGCGCAGCGCGGGCAGCAGCGCGAACCCCTCGGCGGCTCCGGCCAGCACCACGACCTCGTCGGGGTGCCGGTCGTGCCTGGTGGCGACGGCTCGGCGGGCGGCTTCGTCAGCTGCCGCCGTGGGGTAGGAGCCGAGGTCGTCGAGGGCTTCGGCGAGGCGGGCGCGCAGCCACTCCGGTGGCCGATCCAGCCGCACGTTGACGGCGAAGTCGGCGAGTCCGCGCGCCGCGTCCACATCGCCGTGGTGGCGCAGGAGTTCTCGATCGTCGCCGCTCATCGGGGGAAGTTTAAACGTCCACGTCGGAACGCTTCAGAGGCTGCCTCGAACTGCGTGCAAGCGGCGTAGCCGCGAGACGTGAAGACCGCTCTCGCAACTGGCACCGCCGCGGGTTCTCAGCGGTTCTCTGGGGAGGACGCCGCGACGCCGATGTCCACGCTGGGGTAAGCGGAAGACATCAGGAGTGGCGCCCGGACCCGGAGAACCGCTGTGCTTTCCCATTCGGGGTTTCCGCCACCCGCGCCGCCACGCAAGGCGAGTCCAGACAAAGGGGCATCCGTACCCTCGGGGCGTGCATGTGTCTTTTATCTGTACGGGCAACATCTGCCGGTCGCCGATGGCGGGGCTGATCTTCGCCGAGGAACTGCGCCGGGCCGGGCTGGACTCGCGGGTCGAGGTCTCCAGCGCGGGCACCGGTCCGTGGCACGTCGGCGAGCCCGCCGATCCGCGCACCGAGAAGGTGCTGGCGGCCCACGACTACCCCACTGATCACGTCGCCGCGCAGATCGACGAGCGGCACCTGGGCGCCGACCTGCTGGTGGCGATGGACGAGGGGCACCTGCGCGCGGTGCGCAGGCTGGCCGGTGATCCGGACCGGGTGCGGCTGCTGCGCTCCTTCGACCCGGACGCGGACGGGACCGAGGTGCCCGATCCTTACTACGGCGGCCCGAACGGGTTCGACGACGTGCTGGCGATGGTGGAGGCGGCGATGCCGGGATTGATGGCGTGGGTGCGGGAGCGGCTGTGATCGCCGACGAGGTCTCCCGGATCACCGGGCGCGGCGTCGCCGAGACCCGGCGGCTGTCGGGCGGGGACACCGCGGCGGCGTTCGCGGTGCGCCTCGACGACGGCACCGAGGTGTTCGCCAAGTCCGCCTCGCCGTCGATGCCCGGCGCGGCCGAAGCGGAGGCGGCCTCGCTGCGGTGGCTCGCCGAGCCCGGTGCCGTCGCCGTGCCCGAGGTCTTCGGCGACGGCGCGAACTGCCTGGTCACCGAGCACGTCCCCGCCTCGTCGCCGACGGCGCGGGCGGCCGAGGAGCTGGGGCGCGGCCTGGCCCGCTTGCACGCCTCCGGGGCTCCGGCGTTCGGGAGCCCGCCACCCGGTGGCCCGGCCGACGCCTGGATCGGGCTGGCACCGATGCGCAACGAGCCCGAGGACGACTGGCCGACGTTCTACGCGCGGCACCGCGTCCAGCCCTACGTCCGCCGCGCGGTCGACGAGGGGGCGCTGGACTCGGAGTCGGCGACGGTGCTGGACCAGGTCTGCGAGGACATGGCCGAGCTCGCCGGTCCGGCCGAGCCGCCGTCGCGGCTGCACGGGGACCTGTGGAGCGGGAACGTGCACTGGGGCTCGGAGCGGGCCTGGCTGATCGATCCCGCGGCGCACGGCGGTCACCGCGAGACGGACCTGGCGATGCTGCACCTGTTCGGGTGCCCGCACCTGGAGCGCATCGTCGCCGCCTACGAGGAGGTCAGTCCGCTGGCGGACGGGTGGCGCGACCGGATCGCGCTGCACCAGCTGTTCCCGCTGCTGGTCCACGCGGTGCTCTTCGGCTCGGGCTACGGCGGTCAGGCCGCCCGGTCCGCCCGGCGGGCGCTGGCGTCGCGGTCACACTGAGACGGGGTCTCAGACTCTCCCCTGGCAGGGCCGCCTACCGTGTGGGTGTGCGTCTCAAGTTCTTGCTGCGGCCCGGGTGGCTGGGTGCGATCGCGCTGGTGGTGGTGTTCGCCGCGTTGTGCTTCACGACGCTCGCGCCGTGGCAGTTCGGGCGCAGCGAGGAAACCGAGATCCGCAACAAGGCCATCGCGGAGTCCTTCCACGCCTCGCCGAAGCCGCTGAACGAGGTGCTGCCCGCAGGTCGCGCGCCCGACGTCACCACCGAGTGGTCGCAGGTGCTGCTGACCGGCCAGTACCTGCACTCGGCCGAGACGCTGGCCTGGCAGCGCACGGTGCTCGGCGAGCCCGCGTTCGAGGTGCTCACGCCGTTCCGGCTGGACGACGGGACGACGGTGCTGGTCGATCGGGGCTTCGTGCGCCCGGTCAACGGCACCCGGGCGCCCGACTACGCCGCCGCTCCCTCGGGTCCGGTGACGATCACGGCGCGGATCCGGGGCGACGAGACCGACAGCAAGCAGCGTCCGCTGTTCGACCACGACGGCCACCGCTGGGCCTACGCGGTCAACGCCGGGACGGTCTCCGAGGGCACCGGCGTCCCGCTGCGCCCGGGCTACGTCGCGCTCGCCGAGGGCCAGCCGGGCGTGCTCGGCGCGCTGCCGCTGCCCCGGCTGGAGTCGGGCCCGTACTTCTCCTACGCCCTGCAGTGGATCGCCTTCGGCATCATGGCGATCATCGCCATCGGCTACCTCATCTACACCGAGCTCCGGCCCGAGGCGGCCCCGGCATGGCGCCGCGACGCCGACGAGGAAGCCGCCGGAGACGATTCCGAGTCCGGTTCGCCCGCGCGCTCCCGCGACGGCGGGCCGCGCTACGCGGGATCGCACACCTCGACCCGGAAGCGCCGTCGCAAGCTCTCGGTGGCCGAGGCCATCGCCGAGGAGGAGCGCCGCGAGGCCGAATCCCTCGACAAGCCCACCGACTGATCGCTGCCACCGCCCTGGACGCCACCCGCCCGGAGGCGTTGGGTCAGCGGTCGCGGCGGAGGACTGCGACGGTGGCCGCGACCGCTCCGGTGACCGTGCCGATCAGGCGGGAGAGCTCGACGCTGCGCGTCACGTCCCCGGCGTCGGCCGTGCGGCCCTCGCCCATGATCGGGCGCTGCTCGGTGACGTAGCCGTAGATGGTGCGCCCGCCGAGGCGGATCTCCAGGGCACCGGCGAAGGCCGCTTCGATCTGCCCCGCGTTCGGGCTCGGGTGGGCCGCCGCGTCGCGCCGCCAGGTGCGCCAGGCACCGCCACCGGACCCGCCGACGACGGGTGCGCACACCGCGGTGAGCGCGGCGGCGAAGCGCGACGGCAGCAGGTTCAGCAGGTCGTCCAGCCGAGCCGACGCCCACCCGAACTCGCGGTAGCGGGGCGATCGGTGCCCGACCATCGCGTCGAGCGTGTTGGCCGCGCGGTAGGCCATCAGCCCCGGAATCCCGGCGACGGCTCCCCAGACCAGCGGGGCCACGACGGCGTCCGAGGTGTTCTCGGCGATGGACTCGACGGTGGCGCGGGCCAGGCCCTGCCCGTCGAGGACGGCGGCGTCGCGCCCGCAGAGGTTGCCGAGCCGGTCGCGCGCGGCGTCGATCTCACCGGCGTCGAGCAGCCGCGCCATGGCGGTCCCCTCGTCGGCCAGCGACGTGCCGCCCAGCACGGCCCAGGTGACCACCCCGGTCGCGGCGGCCTCCAGCACGGGGCTGCGGCGGGCGGCGCGCTGCACCAGCGCTCCGAGCACGGCGGTGCCGCCGACCAGCGCACCGGTGTAGACGATTCCCGCGGAGCGGCGGTCCTGGTAGAAAACCTTCTCCGCGGCCTGCGCCGCGCGTCCGAACAGCGCGACCGGATGTCCGCGCCGGGGGTCGCCCAACGCCGCGTCCGCCGCCACGCCGAGCAGCAGCCCGACCGCTCGTCCCGCGCTCACCGGCACCTCCAGCACCCGAAGGAAAGAATCTCGACCACCTCGAAAAGCAGCACCGCACGCTACCCCGCGAGCGGCTGTGACCGATCACGGCATCCCAGGTGACCGGCTGTGTCCGGGCGACGGGATATCGTGGCGGACCGTGACGGCCCCTGATCACGAAGCCGATGTGCTGCGCGCCGGTGTCGCGGGAAACGCGACCGACGTGCCGCCACCTGCTGCCGAGACGCCGCTGGACGACGCCCAGCGCCTGCAGCTGTTCGTCTACCTGCAGGCCCCGGAGCACCGCACCTACCTGGCGATCATGCGGCTGTTCACCTCGACGCTGCTGGCGGACCTGTCGGCCGGTGAGGTCGCCGCCGCGCTGGCCGCGGCCGAGCGCGAGGGCCGGGTGGCCGCCGGGGAGTCCGATGTGGACACCGTGATCGACCGGCTCAAGCAGCTCGTCAAGTGGGGCAACCTGGTCGTCGGCCGCCGGGAGACGATCGCCTCCAGCATCGCCGAGTTCCAGCACGGCAGCGTCCGGTACCAGGTCAGCAAGCTCGCCGTCCGCGTCCAGCGGGACGTCGACGCGCTGCTGCGGGTGCCCGAAGGCGCCCGCGAGGTCTCCCGCGAGCTGCTGCCCGCGATCGACCGGGGTCTGGCCGGCATCGGCAAGGCCCTATCGGAGGCGCTGGCCGCCGAGCGCCACGACCCGAGCACCAAACCCGCGCGGCAGGCCCGCGAGCGGCTGGCGGAGCAGGTCACCACGGTGTTCCTGCAGCACGCCGAGCTCGCCGCCACGGTCCGCGACTTCTACGCCTACCTCGGCCAGGTCGTCACCCGCCACCAGCTGGCGCCCGACGAGATCTCCGGTTTCCGGAACCTGCTGGTCGAGTACATCCAGATGGTCGTGGAGGACGTGCTGCGGCACACCGAGACCATCGCCGGTTCGCTGGCCGGGCTCACCGGCGTGCGCGGCGAGCTGCTGCGGCTGCTCGGCCCGGCCGACCAGCTGGGCACCGACGTCGAGCGGGCGCGCGGGCGCACCCCGGCCGACTGGCAGGAGCTGACGGACTGGTTCGTCGACGCCCCCGGCCGCCCCAGCCAGGTCGCCGCGCTGCGCGAGGCGACCGCGCGCGCCATCGGTTCGCTGCTGGCCAGCGTCAAGCGCGCCACCTCCGGCGGCGGCCTGGTTCCCGGCAGGCGCGGGGAGCTGCTGAAGCTGGCCAAGTGGTTCGACCGCGCCGACGAGAGCACCTCGCACCGGCTCTACGCGGCGGCCTTCGGCCTGCACTCCGCGCGGCACCTGCAGCCCGCCCCGGACTACGACTCCGACAACGACAAGGTTCCGTGGCGCGACGGCCCGGTGCAGGACGTGACGGTCAGCGTCCGCAGCCGCGGCGACCGCGGGGCGCGCGGCCGCACCTCGCGGGTGCTCGACGACCCGATGACCGAGGAAACGCTGCTGCAGCAGGCCCGCCAGGCCGATCAGCGGCGCAGCGCGGCGGTGGCCGAGCTCGCCGAGGCGGGTGCCGACGTCGGCGAGCGGACGCTGTCGCCGGACGCGCTGGGCGTGCTGTGCGAGCTGCTGACGCTGGCGATGGCGCAGCGCGACGGCTCCGACGACAAGGGCACGGCGCTGGACCCGGTGCACCGGCTGCGCGTGACCATCCGCCCCGAACCCGGTCAGGACACCCGGATCAGCAGCGCCGCAGGCGAGTTGACGCTGCGCGACACGGTCCTGGAGCTGGCCGGCGACGGCGGACTGCCCGATCCCGAGGCACCTGCCCGAGGAGCCGCCCGATGATCTCGACGTTCGAAGAGCTCCCCGACATCGACGCGGCGAACGTGGTGCGCTGCGCCCGAGTTCTGCTGCGCAGGCCGCTGCTGCGGGCCGACGGCCCGGACGGCGACCTGCTGCCGATGATCTACCGCCAGCGGACCGCGCTGCAGGACGTCTTCTCCGGACTGCTGGGCTACCGGCTGGTGGTGGAGCGCCGATTCGCGCGGTTGTACAAGTCGGGTCCGGGCGAGGACGCCGGGCGCGGCGTGGAGTCGTTGAGCCCGCGCGGTTACGCCTACTTCGCGCTCACCCTGGCCGCGCTGACCGGCATCGGCCGCCAGGTGCTGCTGTCGCGGCTGGTCAGCGACGTGCGCGCGGCGGCGTCCGAGGTCGGCATCGAGATCGCCGACGACCCGGCCGACCGGCGCGCGCTGACCGCTGCGCTGCGGCACCTGGTCGCGCTGGGCGTGATCACCGAGACCGAGGGTTCGGTGACCGCCGAGTCCACCGCCGAGGCGCTGATCACCATCGACACCGACATGCTCGGCCAGCTGGTCGCCGGGCCGCTGGCGGAGGCGAGCGACCCGCAGCAGCTGGTGGAGCTGGCCTCGGCCGCGGGCCCGCGCCGGACCGAGCACGCGGTGCGGCGCAAGCTGATCGAGGACCCGGTGGTGCTCTACGCGGACCTGCCGCCGGATCAGGCGACCTGGCTGCGCGAGCACGTCATCAACGAATCCCGCTTGCTGGAGCGGTTCTTCGGCCTGGTCGGTGAGGCCCGCGCCGAGGGCGTCGTGGTGTGCGATCCGGAGGACTACCTCACCGACCTCGCCTTCCCCGGCCCCGGCACGGTGGCGCGCATCGCGCTGCTGGCCCTGCCGGAGCTGCTGGACCGGGGCGAGCCGGACTCGGCGGGCAGGCATCCGGTGAGCTGGCAGGACTTCGCCGACGTCTGCCAGGACCTGGTCGAGGCGTACCCGTCGGCGTGGTCGCGGGCGGCCACCGAGGACCACCAGGACCTGGTGCGCGCGGTCATCGACCTGCTGGGCAGGCTCGGCCTGCTGCGCGAGTCCGAGGGATCGTGGCTGCTCAGCCCCGCGGCACACCGCTGGCTCCCGCAGCCGGACGCGACGGCGGCCCAGCAAAGGCGGGAAGCCCAGCAGCAACGCGAATCCGAACCACCCGCGCCCGAAGCACCGGGCTGGTCATTGTTCGACGAGATGGAAGAGGCGGCCCGTTGAGCGCACACAACACCGAAGCGGCCGTTGCGGAGACCGCCCACCGGTGGCGACTGCACCGCGGCGGGATCGTCAACATCTGGCAGTACGCCGAGACGACGTTCGACCTCGACGGCGGGCGCGCGATCTTCCAGGGCACCAACGGTTCCGGCAAGTCCCGGACCCTGGAGCTGCTGCTGCCGCTGTGCTTGGACGGCGACCTGCGGCAGCTGGGTTCCAAGGGGTTCGACACGGTCAGCATCCGGCGGCTGATGCTCGACGAGTACCCGGGCGGACCCAACCGCATCGGCTACGCCTGGATCGAGCTGCGCCGCGAAACCCCCGAGGGCGGAGAGGAATTCCTCACCTGCGGGCTCGGCGTGAAGGCGTCGAAGACCTCGCAGTCGATCAGCGACTCGTGGCGGTTCATCACCAGCCGCCGGGTCGGCATCACCCTGCACCTGGTGGGTGCGGACCGGGTTCCGCTGGGCGCCGCCCAGCTGCGGGAGCTGCTGGGCGCGGACTGCGTGCTCGACGACCAGTCGTTCCGCGCGAAGGTCGCGGCCACGGTCTACGGCGTTCCGGCCGCCCGGTACGGCGACCTGCTGCACCTGCAGCGCACGCTGCGCAACCCCGACGTGGGCCTGAAGGTGCTGGAAGGGCAGCTGGAGCAGATCCTGTCCGACGCGCTGCCGCCGCTGGACGCGGGTCTGATCGAGCGGCTGGCGACCTCGTTCGACGACCTGGAGTCGATCCGGGAGAACATCGTCCGGCTCACCGGCGCGGACAAAGCGCTGACGGCGTTCCTGTCGACCTACTCCGGTTACGCGTTCGGCGCGCTGCGCGACCGCGCGGAGGCCATGCGCACCGCACAGCAGAAGCTGGCGTCGCTGCGCAAGGAGCTCGCGAGCCTGGACAAGCAGTTCACCGGCAAGCGCGAGGACCGGGAGACCGCGCAGCGCACCATCGCCGAGCTGGAGCAGCGCGAGAGCGAGCTGGAGTCGAGCATCGACGCGCTGCGCTCCCACCCGGCCTACTCGGAGCTGCAGAACCTGCGCGACCGCGAGAAGCTCGTCGAGAGCTCGCGCGCCGCAGCGGTTTCCGCGCTCGACACGGCGACCCGGCACCGGGCGCAGGAGACGCGGTCGGCGGAGTCGGTCCTGGGCGTGCTGCGCAGGCTCGCGGGTGACGCCGAGGCCGCCGGGCAGGCCGCAACCCGCGCCGGGCAGCAGCTTGGCACCGCGGGACTGGGCGGTGCGGGCGTGCCGCAGCCACCACCGGTTCCGGCCGCCGAGCTGGTCTCCGAGACCGATTCGGTGCGCACCTCACCGGAGCCGGACGCCGAACCGACCGATGTGGACCGCTACCAGCCGCCGCAGCTGGACGCCGACGCGCTGGCGGCCCAGTTCCGCGCCGTGGTGGGAAGTTCTGCGCAGGCCGCCACCGAGGCCCGGGAACGCGCCGCGCTGACGCTCGCGCTGCACCAGCAGGCCCGCGAGCTCGACGCCGAGCAGGCGCAGGTGGCCGAGCTCCAGCGCAACGCCCGGCAGTCGCAGCTGACCTCGACCGAGGCCGCCGGCCGCCGCAACCAGGCGCAGCAGGAGCTCGCCGACGCCGCCGCGGTGTGGGTGGAGCTGGCCCGCAAGTGGGCCACCGAGTGGCCCGCCGCGTCCGAGGAGCCGGCGCCGGAACCGCCGAACGTCGAGGACCTGATCAACGACCGGGCCGCCAGCCGCAAGGCCCGCGAGCAGGCCCGGCAGTGGGCGCGTCCCCAACTGCACGAGGCGCGGCGCGCGGTGTCGGCGGTGGAGCAGGAGATCACCGAGCTGCGCGCCGAGAACCGGATGCGCGAGGGCGAACTCGCCGAGCTGCGCGCCGGCCACGAGCGCCGCCCGGACCTGCCCGCCTGGGCCGAGGCCGAGCGCGATCCGTCGCAGGGCCGGGCGTTCTACGAGCTGGTCGACTTCGCCCCGTCGCTCAGCGACGCCGACCGCGCGGGCCTGGAGGCGGCGTTGCAGTCCAGCGGGCTGCTCAACGCCTGGGTCACCGCCGACGGTCAGGTGCCCGGTCTGGCCGACCTGCTGGCGGCCCCGGCGGCTCCGGTCGATCCGACGACCGGGGGCACGCTCGCGGCGCTGCTCTCCCCCGCCGCCGTGGCGGATTCGCCGGTGCCCCGCGAGCGGGTCGCCGGGCTGCTGGCGACGGTGTCGACCGGTAGTGGAACGGGACTGTCGGTGTCCACCGACGGTTCGTGGAAGGCCGGTGTCCTGAGCGGGACGTGGCGCAAGGACGCCGCCGAGTACGTCGGTGCCGGTGCGCGGGAGGACGCCCGGTCCCGCCGGATCGCCGAGCTGGAGGACGAGCTCGCCCGGTTGCGCGAGGCGATCGGCGAGGCCGAGCGGCGCCAGCGCGAAACCGGTGAGCACGCCGCCGCGTTGGAGCAGCACTTGGAGGTGTTCCCGGACGACGGCGAGCTGCTGACCGCGCAGGCGAAGCTGACCACCGCGATCGAGACCGCGGAGGACGCCGAACGCCAGGTCGTGCAGCTGCGCGAGCAGCACCTGGAGGTCGAGCAGCGCTGGCAGGCCTCGCAGTCCGAGCTGGTCCGCTCGGCCGGTGAGGCCGGGCTGCCCGCCGAGACGCAGGCGCTCGACGCGGCGCACCGGGCGGCCGTGGAGGCGCGTTCGGGCATCGACGCGCTGCGCGAGGCCATCGAGTCGCGCTGCCTGCCGACGCTGGCCGACCTGCGCGAGATCTCGCTGCACCACGACGTCGCCGTGGCCGACCGGATGGAGGCAGAGTCGCAGGCCGAGCGCCGGTGCGCCGAATACGCCGAGCAGGCGGGCGGTCTCACCGAGCTGACCTCGGCGGTCGGCGGTGCGGCGCAGGAAGTCGCCGACAAGGTCAGCGGTTTCGAGCGCGAGCGGGCCGAGCTGCGGGAGAGGCTGCCGCAGGAGCGCGAGCGGATCAGCACCCTGCGCGAGGCCGCGGCCCGGCTGGAAACGCAGATGGAGAACAAGCAAGCGCAGCTGGCCGGACGCGAGCAGGACGCCGAGTCGGCGACCACCGCTTTCCGCCAGGCGCTGGGCATCCCAGGTCTGTGGACGGCGGCCGACGTCGCCGAGGAGGTGCCCGGCGAGCTGGAGGAGGCCGCGGAGCTGCTGGCCGGTTCCGACCGCAAGGGCTCGACGGAATCGACGGTGCTCAACCGGTTGCAGACCCTGCAGCACTCGCTCAGCGGCAACTACGACATCACCGCCTCCGACCAGCACGGCCTGCTCACCGTCACCGTCACCGGCGAGGAGGGCCCGCAACCGGTCGCCGAGGCCGCGCGCCGGGTTTCCGAGCGGCTCGGCGAGCAGCGCGGTTACCTCAACGAGCGCTACCAGTCGATCTTCGCGGACTACCTGATCCGGGACCTGGCGGAGCGGCTGCGCGGGCAGATGACCATCGCCGAGGACCTGTGCAACCGCATGAACGAGGTCCTCGACGGTGCCCGCTCCAGCCAGGGCGTGCACGTCCAGCTGGACTGGCAGCCGTCGGCGGCTCTGGGCGACGACATCAAGCAGGCCATCGACCTGGTGCGCACGCCGTTCGCGAACCGCAGCGATGACCAGGACGCGTTGCTGCGGCGGGTGTTCACCGATCTCATCGAGTCGGAGCGCGACAGCGCCTCCGGCGGCTACGCGGAGATCCTGTCGCGGGCGCTGGACTACCGGTCATGGTTCGCCTTCACGGTGCGGGTGCGCGACACGGGACCGGACAGCAAGCCCCGCGTCCGCCGCCTGCGGCAGCTGTCCTCCGGCGAGACGCGGCTGATCTCGTACGTGACGCTGTTCGCGGCCGCGGCGGCGTTCTACGACGCGGTCAGCGTGGCCTCGGACGGGCGCGGTCCGCTGCGCCTGGTGCTGCTGGACGAGGCGTTCGAGCGGCTCGACGACCCGACGATCGCGCGGATGCTGGGCCTGCTGGTGGATCTGGACATGGACTGGCTGATCACCTGGCCCAGCGGCTGGGGCGTGTCGCCGAAGATCCCGAAGATGCACATCTACGACGTGCTGCGCCCGCGCAGCGGTCACGGCATCGCGACCACGCACACCACCTGGACGGGCACGGACCTGCAGCGTCCGAACGCCTGACCGGGATTTCGATCGGAGGTTTCGCCGTGGCCGGCATGGACGAGGTCCGGGACGCGCTCGACGTCGCGGAGTTGCAGGGCCTGTGGGCGGCTGCGCGGGAGGCGATGTCGGGGTCGAAGCCGACGTTCCGGCTGGAGCTGCCCGACGACGCCACCCGCGCGGCGGTCGGTGAGCTCTACGGGCGCCCGATGTGGGGCGAGGGCACCCGGATCAGCGTGTCCAAACTGGACGAATCGCTGCGGAACCGGTTCGGCGTCGGTCTTTCCCAGGTGATCGAGGCGTTGCACGGTTCGGTCGCGGTGGCCGAGCCCGCGCCGGAGACGGCCGACGAGCTGCTGCCGGTGCTCGACGAGCACGGGCTCGCGGGCGCGTCCTGGGCGGTGCCGTGGTTGCGGTGGATGCGGCAGTACGGGCGGATCGCCGAATCCGAGCTGACCGGCATCACGCACGCCGCCGCCCGAGTGCTGACGGCGATGTCGCTGACCGAACCGCCGCGCTCCTGGACCTCGCGGGCGGCGCTGGCGGGGCGGACCGGCTTCCCGCACTCGCTGGACGACGGGACCGCGCTGAGCAGGGTCGTGCTCAAGGCCGCCGCGCTGGCCCAGGGCATCGAGCCTCCCGGCAACGAACGCGACCGCAGGGCCCTCTGGGAACGCTGCGGCGTCGCTCCCGACGCCGTGTCGTCCACGGTCCTGACCTGGGCGCTGCCGGTCTCCGGCGACGACGCCTGGTCGGCGGGCGTCCGCACCCGCACCGAACTCGGACTGCCGGCGCACCTGACGCACCTGGACCTGGACGTCGCCCCAGCTCGGCTGGTCGCGGACGGCACGGCGATCGCGGTCTGCGAGCACCCCCGCGTCCTGGAGGCGGCCGTCCGGGAGAGCCTGCGCCACCCGGTGATCTGCCTGTCGGGCCTGCCCTCGACGACGGCCCGCGAACTGCTCGACCGGTTGTCCGGCGACGGCGCCGTCCTGCACGTGCACGCCGACTTCGACTGGCCGGGCATCGCCGCCGCCCTCACGGCCCAACGCCACGGCGCCACCCCGTGGCGCATGTCCGGCGACGACTACCGCGCGGCCCTCGACCGAGCGGCCCAGGACCGCACGGACCTCCCGAACCTCATCGGCAGCCCGGTCCCCACCCCGTGGGACCCGCAGCTCGCCGACCTCATGTCCACCACGTCCAGAGCCATCGAGGAGGAGCAGACCCTCCAACCCCTGCTCACCGACCTCCGCAACGGCCTCTGACCCGGCCGATTCGAATTTCGCGCGAAATTCGAACGCCGAAGTTCGGACTCGAATTTCGCGCGAAATTCGAACGCCACCACCCTGACCTGCGCAGACACGCCCGAGCCGACGGGCTTCCCGGTGTCAGAAGCGCCGGTACATGACGTGGAGGCCGACGTAGCCGCGGGTCGGGTGGTGGAAGGCCTCGGGGAGGGTCGTGGCGATCTCCATGCCGAGGGACTTCCACAGCTCGACGGCGCGGGTGTTGGTCTCGACGACGGCGTTGAACTGCATCGCCCGGAACCCGTCCGCCTCAGCCCGCCCCAGGACGTGACGCCCCAGGGCGCGGCCGACACCGCGTCCGCCGGTGTCCGGGTCGACCATGAAGCTCGCGGTCGCCACGTGCGCGCCCGGCCCCTCCCGGTTCGGACCGGAGATCGCCGTTCCCAGCACCCTGCCGTCCTCGACGGCCACGACGGTTCGCCACGGCGGGGCCGGGAACCACCGCTCCCGGGCTCGCTTCTCATCGAGGTCCCGCTCCCACGAGAACGTCTCCCCCGCAACCACGATCCTCCGCATGAACGGCCAGATCGCATCCCAATCAGCCGCTGCGGCCTCCCTGATCTCCATGCGTCCAGCCTCGACGATCCACCGCTCAGGTGCCAACCGTTTTCCGACGCGGCTTCGACGTCCGTTTCGGGTAGTTTCCCGGTATGCCGTTGGTGGTGGAGTTCGCCGCGCAGGAGCCGGAGTGGCTGGCGCGCTGGTGGGCCGAGGTGCTCGGCTGGACCATGGTGGGCGAGACGGAGGTGCGGCCCGACGGACCCGGCGTTCCGCTGCGGTTCGTGCCCGCGTCCGAGCCCAAGAGCAGGCAGAACGACGTGCACCTGGACCTGCGCAGCGAGTCGCACGGTGACCAGACCCACCTCGTGGAACGCCTGTTCAACCACGGCGCGCGGTTCGCCGACATCGGGCAGAGCACCGAGGTCCCGTGGGTGGTGATGGCCGACGTCGAGGGCAACGAGCTGTGCGTCCTGGAACCGCGCAAGGCCTACGCCTTCACCGGCCCGCTGGCCGCGGTGGTCGTGGAGACCACCGACCCCCGCGAGCAGGCCAGGGCGTGGGCCGAGCAGCTCGACTACGACATCATCGCCGAGCACGGCGAGTTCGCGTCCTTGCGCCCGCCCACCGGCGAAGGCCCCTACCTGGAGTTCCTGCACAACGAGGAACCCCACCCCGGCATGCTCCGGCCGCTCTCGCACTGAGCGAGTTGCGCCTCAGGCGGGTTCGATGATCTTGACCCCGTGCAGTCGGCGGATGAAGTCCCGGCCGAAGGCGGTCGAAGGGGTGTGCGCTCCCGGGGCCGGGGAGTCGGCCGCGAGGGCGTTGATCGCGCGGAGCACCGAGTCGGCGGTCATGTCGTAGGTGTCCGGCCCGATCAGGGCGGCCGACACCGAGCGCCCGGCGTCGTCGGTGGCTTCGGCGTAGACCTCGACCCAGCTGTGCGAGCGGGTCCCCTTCCCCGGCCCCTTGACGAAAGCACCGATCGCCGCCTTGCCGACCCGCTGGACCGGAGACGATCCCAGCACCGACTGGCTGACCTTCCCGAGCCCCTCGCCGAGGTCGGGGATCGGCAGCCGCGTGAACGTCGTGATCGTGCCGATGCCGGTGCTGCGGTAGGCGGTCGCCACGTCTCCCCAGGGCAGCGAGGTCACCTGGCGCGGTCCGGACGGGAACGCCACCTCGCGACGCCGCCACGCCAGCGGAACGGTGCGCAGCTCTCCGCCGACGCGGGCGCGTCCGCCGAGCGCGGCGCCTTCCAGGGCGCTCTTGAGCGTGCCGGGGCTGATCCGCCCGCCCGCCTGGAAGGCCAGGTCGAGGCTGGTGGCGCCGGGGAGCTCGGCGGAGACCATGGCGGCGAGGCAGTCGGTGGGCACCACGTCGAACCCGGCACCGGGCAGCAGCACCACACCGGCGTCGCGGGCCTCGGCATCGCGGGCGAAGATCGACTCGAAGACGTCGATCTCCCCGGTGATGTCCAGGTAGTGGGTGCCCGACCGCAGGCACGCCTCGACCATCGGCGCCGAGGTCGCCGAGAACGGCCCGGCGCAGTGCGCGACGACGTCGATGTCGTGCAGCATCTCTGCGACCCGCGCCGGTTCGGAGAGGTCGAAGATCCGCGATTCCAGTCCGCGCGGGGCGGCGAAGGCGGCCACCTTGCCCGGGTCGCGGCCGGCGACCACCGGGCGTTCGCCGCGCTCGACCGCCAGATCGGCCACCAGTCGTCCGGTGAAGCCGTTCGCGCCGTAGATCATCCAGGTCATCGCGGGTCCTCTCGCCGTGCTCACCCCGCTAACGAACACCGCAGCGCGGAGTCACGGGTTGCCCGGCGTATCGCCGATCACCCGTTCAGCTCGATGAGCGAGTCGATGATCAGCCAGCCCCCGAAGAGGACGAACAGAGCGGTGGCGCCGTAGCGGACGGCCTTCTCCGGCAGGTGGCGTCCGAGCAGCAGCCCGACGCCGATCGCCAGCGCGTCGGCCAGCACCATCCCGATCGTCGAGCCGATCCAGGTGCCGAGCCAGTCGTGGTGGGTGGCGAGGGTCACGGTCGCGAGCATCGTCTTGTCGCCGAGCTCGGCGAGGAAGAACGCCAGCGTCACGACCATCACCGCGGAGCCGAACCGTCGGTTGGCCTTGCGCTCGTCGTCCTCGGTGAGGTGGTCGCCGCGCAGCGTCCAGGCCGCGAAGAACAGGAAGGCGATACCGGCGATCAGCGCGATCCACTCGGTCGGCAGCAGTTCGCCGAGACCGAATCCGAGCGCCACCGAAATGGCGTGCACGGCAGTGGTGGCGACGGTGATGCCGAGCAGCACCTGCCACCACCGATATCGGGTGGCGAACGTCATCGCCATCAATTGCGACTTGTCACCGAGTTCTGCCACGAAAATGGCAGCCGAGCTCAAGGCAACACTTCCGAGCATGGTGGGACACACCTTCCAGCAATTCCGAAGGTCTCGCCCACCTCGAACGCAAGGCTCGCGACCGGGTGCGATAACGGCGCACCATCATGTCGACCGCGAATTCGCGGACTACTCCCCTTCAACCGAGAATGACCTTACCGAAAAGATCGGAATCGTAAAAGCTCGGGGCGCGGAGGAACTTCTATTTCCATTTCACCAAACGCGCTTTTCGGCATCCCGCAAAGTCGAATGCGCCGGAGCGATGAGAGCGGGGTCACCGCCGGAGTCCGGAACAACACCGCGACCCGGCCCGTTGAACCCGTTGGTCGATGCGTTCCGTGTCCCCGGGCCTCATCAACCGCCTTCGCGGAATACCGTCCGGCTGGAGCCGCGTCGCGCCTATCGCCGAGAGGCGACCGGCGCATCGACCCCTACCAATGCGAGGCCGTCGCTCCTTCTCCTCGGAGCGACGGCCTCGTCTGGTTCCTGCCACGCCCGGAGGTCAGAACGGCTGCTCGTCCGGTTGGCAGAGCTCGCCCGGCTGCGGGACGCGCAGGTTGATCAGGTAGTCGGCGGCGCGGCTGTCGGCGCAGGAGCTGTCGCCGAGGATGCAGTGCCCGAAGGCGTCGACGCTGACCAATCGCGCGTTGCCCAATTCCTTCTCCATCCGACGGGAGAACTCGTACCGCGTCGCCGGGTCGTAGAAGTTGCCGAACAGCAGCACCGGGTTGGCCGCCCGGTTCTCCCACGGATCGCGGTGCACGTCGGGGCTGGTCGGCGGCCACTGCGAGCAGCCGGCGAGATCGCTGAACGCCTGGGTGCGGCCGAAGGTCGGCGACTCGGCCTCCCACTGCGCGGCGATGGTCGGAACCCGCTCCGGCGCCTTCGGGATCGGCTTGTCGGTGCAGTTGACCGCGAAGTACGAGTCGTCGACGTACGACCCCTCGGCGTCGCCGCCGTCGAAGCGGTGCTTGCCGGAGGGCAGGTGCAGCACCCGCAGCAGGTCGGGGATCAGCCCGGCCTTGGGATGCAGCTGCAGGTGCAGGGCCTGCAGATCGCTGGCCAGCTGCCGGAACTGCTCCGGGTCGTACAGCGCGCTGCTGACGCCGTCGGTGAACTGGTCCAGGGTGATCTTCGAGCCGTCGGGCATGGTGATCGGACCCCGCCGCAGGACCTCGCGGATCTCGTCGAACTTCGCCCGCACGTCGCCTTCGCCGAACGCGCACTTGCTCGCCTCGGCGGCGCAGCGCTGGAGGAAACCGTCCAGCGCGAGCTCGAAACCGCCCGCCCGCTCCCGGTCGTACTGCACGCCGTCAGCGGTGCGCAGCGCCGGATCGACGTTGCCGTCGAGCACGATCGCGCGGCTGCGCTCCGGGAACGTGGCGACGTAGGTCGCGCCGAGCAGCGTTCCGTAGGAGAAGCCGACGAAGTTGAGCTGCTCGTCGCCGACTCCGGCGCGCATCAGGTCCAGGTCTCGAGCGACGTCGGCGGTGCTCATGTGCCGCTGCAGCTCGCCCGCGTTCTTCGCGCAGGCGTCGCCGTAATCGCCGTAGGCGTCCATGGTGCTGCTGATCTGCTCGCCGGTGACCGGCACCGACGACATGCGGCCCAGCACCTCCTCCGCCTGCTCGGCGTTGCTGAAGCAGCGCATCCTGGTGCTGCGGTCGATGCCGCGCGAGTCGAACCCGATGATGTCGAAGCGCTTCAGCACGGCCGGGTCGAAGCGGTCCACGGCGCCGACCGGCATGTCGAACCCGGCACCGCCGGGGCCACCGGGGTTGAGGAACAACGAGCCGATTCGTCCGGTTTGCTCGGTCGCGGCCCGGCGCATCATCGCGATGTCGACGGTTCCCCCGCTGGGATCGGCGTGATCGACCGGGACCGGGTACTTCGCACAGCTGAACAGATGCCGTTCGGTGATCGGAACTTCTTCGAGCGCGGCCCGATCGCACGGCCCCCAGGACACCGGTGACGCCTGCGCCACCGACGTGCCCGCGACCACGGCGGTCCCCGTGACCAGCGCACTCGCCGCGACGGCCAGCGCTCTGCGTAATCGCACGCGTCGCTTCGCCACGCGCACCCTCCTCTTCTCAGTTGCTTGATCTTTCGCAGATCAAACAATGGAGAAGACGATCTTCGACACCGCAGAACGCACGAATCCTGTTTCGCGACAACACGGTTTGATAACCGTCCCAGTAGCCTCTTTCGGGTACCGATCGAGCCGAGGTGGTTTCAAATCCCCGATCCGCCCCTAGGATCACGCCGCGTGATGCCTCCGTTGAAAGCTGTTGCAGAGGGCCACCGGCGGCTGCTCGGCCTCACCGCCATGCTCACCGATGAGCAGGTGGCCGCCCCCTCACTCCTGCCGGGTTGGTCCCGCGGGCACGTGCTGGCACATCTGACCGACAACGCCCGGGCCTTCGCGCGGGTCTGCTCGCTGGCGCTGAACGGCGAACTCGTCGACGCCTACGAAGGCGGGCAGGCCGAGCGCGACGCCATCATCGAAGGGCTGTCGGGCGGGAACGCCTTCTCCCACCACGACGGCCTGAACCGCCACATCGGCGTGCTGGAAGCCGTGTGGTCGCACGCCTCCCCCGCCGACTGGGAGCGCCCGGTGCGCTTCCGCAACGGCGAGCTGTCCGAGATCGTGCTGATGCGCTGGCGCGAGGTGTGGATCCACCTGGTGGACCTGGACCTGGGCGTGGGACCGCAGGAGTGGACCGAGGAGTTCTGCCACCACACCATCGAATTCCTGCTGCCCCGCCTGCCGGAGGGTGTCGCGCTGCGGCAGACCGACGGCCCGCGCCGCTGGTCCGCCGCCGGTGAGATCAGCGCGGTGGCCGACACCGAGATCACCGGCAGGGCGCAGGATTTGGCCGCGTGGCTGGCCGGGCGGCCCGCCCAGCGACTGCCCACCGGCGACCTGCCCGACCTCGGCCCGTGGCCACGGCCCCCAGCCCCAGCCGACCGATCCCGACTCGCCGCCGGTTAGTCCCTGCTCAAGAATGCGGCGGAGCCGCTGTTCCAGGTGTGGGACTCAGCCGGCACCGCCGCAGGTCCTGAGCGGTTTCGTGGCGGTGCGCCGTGACGCCGTTGGCATGCATCAGGAGCGGCGCACGGAGACCAAGAAGCCGCTCAGGTTCTGCTACCCACACCGCCAAGCAAAACAATTCCTAGTCGAGGCCGGAGAACAGATCGGTCTCCCAGTCGAAGGGACCTTCGCCCGGTCCCCGCTCACCTCGGACCAGGAGGTAGTGCTCGCGTCCGAATTCGGGGTCGTTGACCATCTTCGCGAAGAAGCCGTCGTCGTCGATGTTGACCTGGCTGCGGTAGGTGCGCAGGGCCGCGAGCTTGTTGGCGTGGAACTCGCGACCGTCGATCTGCGTGGTCAGGTCTTCGTCGGGGACGGTGCTCGGCTCGAAGGCGGCGACCGCGTCCTCGGACAGCAGGCCCTCCTCGACGGCGCGCTTGAGCAGCGAGCGCGGCATCGCCGTCCAGTACACCTTGGGAACGTCCCACGCCTCGCCGAGGTCCGGTTCGTAGTCCGGGTCGGCGGCGGGGCCGAGGGCGCCCATGAGCGCCTTGTGCGCGGCGATGTGGTCGGGGTGGCCGTAGCCGCCGTTCTGGTCGTAGGTGACGGCCACCTGCGGGCGCTCGGCGCGCAGGACCGCGACCATCGCGCGGGTCACCTCCGCCGGGTCGGCGGTGGCGAAAGCACCCGCGGCGTTGTTGGACTCCTCCCCGGCCATGCCGCTGTCGTGGAAGCGGCCGGGTCCGCCCAACCAGTGCTGGCGGATGTCGCCGAGCTCGACCAGGGCGCGCTCGATCTCGCCGCGCCGGTACTCCCCGAGCGCCTGGGGGTTGTCGCGCAGGTGCGCGAGGTCGTCGTCGATGACCTCACCCAGTTCTCCGCTGGTGCAGGTCACGAGGCTGACGGTGGCGCCTTCGGCGCTGTAGCGGGCCATGGTGGCGCCGGTCCCGGTGGCCTCGTCATCGGGATGGGCGTGAACCAGCAGCAAACGGCGATCGCTCATGTAATCCGAGAGTAGCGACTGACACCGACAGGGGCGGGCGATGTGGCGTTCGTCGCGCGCTCACGGAGCCTTCGGCACGAGCACGACCCACACCTGGCCGGGCGCGAACCGCATCGGCTCGCCCGCCTCGGTGGTGAACGACGTGCCCGCTTCCGGCGCCGGTCGGTTCCAGTGCGCGTTGAACTTCAGCCCGTCGCGCAGCACCACGGCTCGCCCGCCGCCAACGGTCTCGGCGAACGGCGAGACGTTGCCCGACACGTCCTGGAACGGCGAGCTGAACACCGGGACCTCTTGCAGCACAACGGTGCTCGCGGCACCGCGGCCGCTGTCGGTGGTGACGTAGGGCCGCCCGTCCATCGACACCAGCCAGCGCCCGCCGTCCCAGTCGAACCCGACGCGCGCGAAGCGGTAGGCGATCTCCTCGTGCCCGGTGGGCACCCCGCCGGCCGTCGGAGCTGGCCCGAACACCAGCGGCGAGGCAGGTGACCACCCGGCACCGGGCGGCAGCCGGTCGGTCCGGGCGAACAGGTTGTGCGGAGCCACGCCCGAACCCCGGTAGAACGCACCGGGAATCGTCTGCTGCGAGGCGTTGTTGACCGAGGAACGCCCGATCTCGGGCAGCAGTTCCGGCGCGGCGCCGGAGAAGGCGAGCGTGGGTCGGCCGAACTGGGGAAGCAGGCGCAGATCGGTCTGCCGGGCGCTGCGCACCGGACCGACCACGGGCGGCGTGCGCGAGGCGAAGATGCCGATCAAGCGGCTGATCCCGGCCTCGACCGGTTCGACGTAGATCACGTCGGCGGCACCGGTCCCGGTGTGCGGGCGCGCCTGCGGGGCGTTGTCGATCTTGACCGCGAGCACCGGAGGTCCGGGCGGCGGTGGCGGTGGAGGCGGCGGTTCAGGTGCGGGTTGCGGCACCGGGTCGATGATCGGCAACGACACGGTCTCGGTCGGCTGCAGCGCCAGTCCCGCGACGACCAGCAGACCTGCCGACACCAGGGTGCCGATCACGCGCAAAACCCACATCGCCCCTCCACCGCGTAGCCTCACCCGGCCGGCGGAGGAGAACAAGCGGCCGAACGGCCCAGCTTCAGGACTGCTGGCGCACGATCTCCTCGATGGCGGCGGTGATCCGGGTTTCCGACGTCCGCTTGTCGACGCCGAAGCCGGAGAGGATGCCGTCGCCGTCCTCGTGCTCCAGCAGCGCGAGCAGGATGTGCTCGGTGCCGATGTAGTTGTGGCCGAGCCGGAGGGCTTCGCGGAGGGTCAGCTCCAGGACCTTCTTGGCGGAGGCGTCGAAGGGGATCAGCGCGGGCGTGGTCTCGACGCCGTCGGGAAGCGCGGCCGCGGCGGCCTCGCGGACCGCGTCGAGGTCGGCGCCCTGGGACTGGATCACCTTGGCGGCCACGGCTTCCGGCTCGCCGAGCAGGCCGAGGACCAGGTGCTCCACCCGGATCTCGTCGTTGCGGGCCTTGTGGGCGGCTTCCTGCGAGAGCACGACGACGTTGCGCGCGCGTGGGGTGAACTTGCTGAAACCGGCGCCGGAATCGAGGCCGGGATCGTCAGAGCCCTTGGCCACGAAGCGCTTCTGCGCGGCCTGCTTCGACACTCCCATGCTGTGCCCGATGTCGGTCCAGGACGCCCCGGATCGGCGGGCCTGGTCGACGAAGTGGCCGATGAGGTGGTCGGCGAGCTCGCCGAGGTGGTCCGCGACGATCACCGCCCCTTCCAGCTGGGAGAGAGCGTCGTCGTTGGCCTTCTTGATCCCCTCGATGAGGTCGTCCAGCCGGATGGTTCCCGGGATCTGCTTCTTGTCCGTCATGTGTCAACCATAGGTTGACATTCGTCGTTCGTCAACCGCAGGTTGACGAAATCGACGGAGTGGACCGCCCGGCGGTAGCGTCGGAGCGACGGAGGTGAGCGCGGATGTCCGAGGAAGAGGACTCGGAATGCCGAGGGTGCAGCGGCACGGGCAACATCAAGGTGGCCCGGCGATTCCTCGCGCTCGACACCGGCGAGGTGTCCACGGTGATGGCCTTGGGGCGCTGCCCCTACTGCCGGGAAACCCCGGGCCGACAGCGGGGCGGCGGGCCGCCCGTGTGAGGATCAACCCCATGTCGGACGAGGGTGGCGACGACGCCGGTATCGAGGCCAACGGGCCCAACGCCCTGTGCTTCACCTGCGGCGGCCTCAAGAAGATCAGCGATCCGCGCCTGTACATGATCCAGGCGACCGAGGAGATGCAGACCGGCATGACCATGGCCGAGTGGCGCACCTGCCCCCAGTGCACGGGCAAGGGCTACATCCGAGGCATCGAACCCCCTGCCTGAGCGGCGAATCCACCCTTTCCGGGAAACCGCCGCGCATGTCGGCGCAGAAGGTGAACGGGCCGGATCGGAGGTTGGGGGGATCACTCCGTCCGGCCCGCTCAATCCCCACTGGGGGATTCACGAGCCGGGACCCCGGGGGAACAGGGTCCCGCCTCGTTTCCGCTGACCGGGGGTCCGACTGGGGGTTCGGTCCGCGCCCGGTCAGGGCGGGCCGCGCAGTGGAGCGGGTGCGGCCCGCTTCTCGCTCCCCACGCCAGCGGCGCACGACGAGGAGCGGAGGTCTGGGGAAGGCAGGGTCGTGCACCGGTCCGCCGCTTCCGGGCGCGGCGAACCGCGGTCGGCAGTTCGTGATGACGGCGGGAGCGGCGTTGCGCACCTGTCCGGGTGGCCGGCTTCCCGCGGAACGCTCCCAACGACACCGCGGAAGCTTCAACCAGTATGTCGGACGTGGCGCGGAGTTGTTAGCGGTGACAGCGGATAGTCGCGTCACACGTCATGCCCGCCGCACCCGCGCAACACCTCTCCGTCATCGCGCGAACACCTGTCGTTCGCCTACCGATGCAGCGCGGGCACCCGGCGAACCCGGGTGCCCGCAGCGCGAAAGCGCTTGTCAGAGACCGCAGTCCGGCGCCGACCAGGTGTCGGCTCCACCGGCGACGTGCACGTGGTCGTCGTGGCCGGGGTAGCCCGGTCCGAGGATCTCCCCGAAGCCGTGGTCGCGGGCCTGCAGCGCCAACGCGCAGAAGCCCTGCGATCCGGCGCCGAGGTCGGCGGCGTCGCCGTAGAGGTGGCGGCTGTTCGGGGCGCCGCCGACGGAGTCGTTGCAGGAAACGCTGCGGAAGCCGCCGTTCACCTGGATCGCCGCGTCGCCCATCGCGTGCCGCATGGCCTGCAGCTTCCACATGGTCACCAACGCGTTGGCCTTGGCCTCGTCGGCCGAGAGCTTGCCGCCGGACCAGTCGGAGTTGCAGGTGTTGAGCTCGGAGTAGTCGAAGTTGACCGGCGAGCAGTCGTCGTCCTGCAGCTCGTAGATCTTGGCGAAGGTCGACTCGCCGGCGACGCCGTCCGCGGGCAGGCCGTAGGCCTGCTGGAACCGGACGACGGCGTCCTTGGTGCCGGGACCGAAAACGCCGTCGATGGCGAGGCTTCCGCCGCTGCCGGGGTAACCGGCCACCCTGATCTGCAGGTTGCGCACGTCGTCACCGGAGGCGCCCTCGCTCAGGGTCTTGCTCCAGGAGTAGCAGCCGTCGGCGGTCGGCGCGGGAGCGGCCGGGGACGAGACCGCCACGGGCGCGACGAAGGATGCGACGGCACCGGCCACGAGGGCTGCGGTCGCACCGGCTAATCGGGTCTTCATGCGGGACACCTCTCGCTGCAAAGGATCATCTGCAGCTGCGGATACTCCCGGAAGAGACCTGCGAACTCGCCGTTCTGTCAGGAATTCACCACAAAAGCCACGCTCCGGTCGAATCCCGCCGTCCAGACGGCCGATCCGCCGCGGCACCGGCGGCCCATGCCCCACCCCGCAGCAACCCCTAGCGCGGGGCGCCGCTTCAGGTCGTCAGGGGACGCACGGTGAGGATCTGCTCCGCGTGACCCACCGGGCCGTGGACGTCGTGCAGATCGGTGCTGGTCAGGCCCTGACCGCTGGATCCGAAGGTGACCCGGGTGTCGAGACCGGTCCAGCCGCCCTCGGGCTGGCGGTGGAGGTGGATGGTCAGGTCGACGTTGGGGAACATCCACTTGGTGGGTTCCTGGCGCACGGCGATGCCGTTGGCGGTGTCGATCAGCGCGACGAACGAGGCGAGCGGGCTGACCTCCTCGCCCTCGACGAGGGCGTGACCGGTGGTCACCCACGCGGTGGTGCGCCCGGGCTGCGGGCGGCCGACGACGCGGGTGTGCAGCGACTCGATGAAACCGCCGGACCACACCGAACCCATCGCCCACGGCTCCAACTGCTCCGGCGGGGTCAGCGCGTCCGGCGCGCCCCCGGCGACGACGTCGGTGTCCACGGCCGCCAGCAGCCAGGCGCGGGCCCGCACGACGGCCCGCCCGCCGATGACCACGGTGGCCTCGGTGAGCTCGATGGTCTTGCCCGGCCGGACGGTCTCGACGTGGACGTCGAACTCCTCCAGCGCGATCTTGCCGAGGATGTCGAAGCTGATCCGGCTCATCAGCAGCTCCGGACGCCCCTCAGCCGCCCGGGCCTGCTCGATGGCGTGCACGATGAGGCCGCCGAGAGGGCTGAAGTGCTGCTCATCGGTCCGCCAAGCCCCACCCACGTGAGCGGTCGGCTTGTACCGGCCCTCCCCGGTGCGCTCGAAGTACCCGGACCTGTCCCCAACCGTCTCGACCAACGAACTGCGCTCCCCCGTTCAGCGGAATGTGCCGCCCCAGGATATGGGCCCACAGCACCCGCAAAACCCAAACAGGACCGGAATCACGACCCGGGTGACGTGCTGCTCAGCCTGACTTCGTCCACGTGAGCGCGTACCGGAACAGTGGAAGCCGCCTCCATCGCACACCGGGTAGCGAATCCGCCGCGGTGTGGCGCACCTGTTCGTAGGTGTGGGGAAATCGCGTCACGGTAGTAGCGGTGTGCTGCCAGAACCCGCGCGTTCGCGACAGGACCTGGTGCTGCAGAACGCCGACTGCGTCGATCAGGTGGTCGCCAATGCCCGACGACCGGGCGCATCCGATCACCACGACGACGCCACCCGGCTTCGCCAGGTCCGCGAACCGGGTGAGCGCTTCGCTCAGCTCGGGCAAGTGGTGCACCGTTGCGATCGCGGCAACGAGGTCGTAGTGCGCGAGCTCCAGCGAATGGGTCATGACATCGCCGTGCACCCACCGGACGTCCGCACCGGATGCGCGCGCCCTGTCGAGGACATCGGAATCCGAATCGATGGCGACCACTTCGGGCACCTTCTCGCGCAATTCGCCCGCTAGCAGCCCATCTCCGGTCCCCACGTCCAACGCTGTCCGCGCACCCGATGGCAAGGACTCGAGAACCAACCGATGGTAGTTGGTGTTGTGGTTCCACCGATGTTTCAGCACGTCAGGACTGTTTCACGCTCGTAGCCGAGGGCTCGGCGGAAGCCGCTGTGGAGCGCGGCCTCCGCCGAGCGGCTGCCGCTACTTGATGGCGTAGCCCAGCGTGTAGTGGGCTCCGTCGCGGGTGAACTCGACCGAGCCGCTGCCGCTCTTCAGGCTGTGCCTGCCCAGCAGGTCGTCGCCGTCGACGTCGTCCTCTTCCCACAGCTCCACGGTGACGGACCCCGAGAAGGAGCGGTTGACGTCGGTGATCTCGATGTCGAACTCCTCGCACACCCGCTCCGGGCCCCACACGACGTCCCCGTCGAGCTTGAGGTACGGGTGGTCGCACCCGACGTTGTCCTCGTTGTTGATGGCCTTGAGCCTGGTCAGCTTGATCTTCGGCATGTTCTTCTCCCCAGTGGTGCTCGCCGGCCCGGTTCGGCGCGGCGGTGTTGATCATCCGCGACGAGGACGTCCGCACGCGGGGAGATCGATCAGCCGCCACCCGAACGGCCGATCACCGGAGCGCGGCCTCGCCCCCGACGGGTGCAGGCCAGCGGCGGGCGATCGCCCCGCCGGACCTCCGGGGCGGGCGCCAGGCGGCGGTTTCGGCCCGAACCGGCCATGATCGAGACCCGTTGCGCCCGGTCAGTTCGGACCAGAACCGCCCGTTGCCTCACCTCTCCCCGACCAGGACGCGGATCGTCTCCCTCGCCTCGTCGAAGGCGTCCGTCATCCCGCCGACGGTGAGGTTGACCATGGCCCCCTCGTAGACCATGTGGACCCGGGCCCCGAGGTTTTCCGCGTCCGGAACCCCGGATTCGGCGAGCAGGGCGACGAACTTCGCGCGGGCTCGGCGCTTGCCCTCGCGCAGCACTTCGCGGCCAGGGTGGTCGCTCTCGCCGAGCTCGGCGTGGGCGTTGACGAACGCGCAGCCCCGCCTGCTGCCCGCCCACCACGCCTCCTCGGCGTCGAGCACGGCCAGCACCTTGTCGAGCCCCGATTCGGGGTGGTGAGCGCGCATCCACTCGCCGAGGAACTCCTCCCAGCGCTGCTCGCGACGCTTGAGGTAGGCCGCGACCAGGGCGTCCTTCGAGCCGAAGCGGTCGTAGAGGGTCTTCTTGGTGGTGCCCGCCTCCTCGGCGATCAGGTCGACCCCGACCGCTCCGATGCCTCGCTCGTAGAACAGCACCCCGGCGACTTCGAGGATCTTCCTCCCCGCGGGTGTGTCCGGATTCGCCGTCCTCGCCATCGTCACTCCCCCGTCTGAGAACAGGACACTGCGAGTATACCGACCGGTATGGTTACTTGGCGACATGCGAGCACTGCTTCCGATCGCCTTCGTCGTCTTCTGGAGTTCCGGTTTCGTCGGCGCGGGCATGGCGGCCGACACCGGCGCCTCCGCCAACACCAGCCTGTTCTGGCGCTACGCGGTGACGGCCGCGATCTTGCTGGTCATCGCTGTGGCGAGACGCCGCCGGTACGGCCGCGCGTTCCTGGTCCGGGAGATCGTGCTCGGGGTGCTCGGCCAGGCCGTCTACCTCTCCGGTGTCTTCCACGGCGCGTCGCTCGGCGTTCCGGCCGGCACCAGCGCGCTGATCGCCTCGCTGCAACCGGTGCTCGTCGCGGTGATCAGCAGCAGAGCCGCGCACGAATCCCTCGGAGCGCGAAGAGTTCTCGGTCTCGCCGCCGGGGTCACCGGTGTCGGGCTGGTGGTCGTGGCCGACATCGGCGCGGGAGGGGGCCTGCTCGGCGTTCTCGCGGTCGTCGCGGGCATGGTCGCCCTGACCGCCGCGACGCTGCTCGGCGACCGACGACCCCGCCCCAGCGGCTACGACCTGCTCGACTCGCTGACCGTGCAGTCCGCCGCCGCCTTGGCGGGCTTCGGCCTCGTCGCCGCCGCGGGAGGCGGATTCGTCCCGCCCGCCGCACCGGAGTTCTGGACCGCCGTCGCCTTCCTGGTCGTGCTCCCCTTCGTCGGCGGATACGGCTGCTACCTGCTGGTCCTGGACCGCTCGGGGTCGCTCGCCGTCAGCGCCCTGCTGTTCCTGACCCCGGCGGTCGCCGCGACCTGGAGCGCCCTCGCCCTCGATCAGGCCTTCCAGCTCACCACGATCCCCGGCTTCCTCCTGGCCCTGATCGGAGTCCTCGCCCTCCGCAGGAACGATGACCGCGGCGCGCCGGGCCGGACCAAAGCCTCTGGTCGTCCGGTGGGTGCGGGCACATGCTTCGTCCATGACGGAACTCCTGCCGAGCGCGGTGTCGAGCGAGCGGGCGTCCGGGCCGCTGGAGCGGTTCCGGACGTCGGCCGAACGACGGGCGTCGGGCCGGGTCCTCGACATCGGCGCGAGCCACCCCGATGATCTGCCCTCGTACGCGCACCTCTGCCACCTGGCGCTCGTCGGAGCCGGCGAGGTCCGAGCCTCCGAACTCCCGTTGCAGGCGGAGAAGGTGGACGCCGCACCGGAAGACCTGCCGTTCCCGGACAGGGCTTTCGACGTGGTGGTCTGCCGCTTCGCGCTCACCCGCGCGAAGCGTCCGGCCCTCGCGGTGCGGGAGATCGCCAGGGTGCTCCGCTCGACCGGCCAACTGCTGTTCCTGGACACCGCCCCCACCACGCGGCTCGACGTCGACGCCCTGATGCACCTCCGGCACGGCGGCCTCATCACGCACGACGTCGACTGGTCCTGGCTTCGCTCGAAACCGCCGCTGGTGCAGGGCGTCGCGATGCACCCCGCTCCGCAGTACGTGCGCGAGATCGCGTGGCTGCGCGGAGCGACATGAGGAGGGAACCACGATGACGAGGAAAGTAGCGGACTGCCGCAAGACGCCCAGTGACATCAACTGCTCGCTGACCATCATCGGCGAGGAGGACGAGGTGGTCCGCGCGGCCGTCGAGCACGCGGTGTCCGCGCACGAGCACGAGGACACCCCCGAGCTGCGCGAGCAGGTGCGCGGCATGATCGAGGACGAGGACCGGTCGACCCGGGGCGGCATGCAGTTCGTCCAGCTGATCGAGTTCAAGACCCGCCGGCGCGAGGAGTTGAGCCGGCTTCTGGACGAGTGGGAGGTCCGCACCGGCGGCAAGCGCACGGCGACCCGGGCGGTGCTCGCCGAGGACCACGAACAACCGGATCTGTACTACGAGCTGGTCGAATTCCCCTCCTACGACGAGGCGATCCGCAATTCGCACCTGCCCGAGACCGAGGAGCTCTCGGAGCGCATGCGCGACCTCTGCGAGGGCGAACCGACGTTCCACAACCTCGACGTCGTCCGCGCCGAAGCACTCTGAGCAGACCGAACGCGCCTGGCATCCACATCGGATGCCAGGCGTTTCCATCGGTGTCAGCACCCGTCCGAGCTGATCACCGGGAGATCAAAACTCGTGGCTGCCGCAGTGATCTCATCGCTTGGTGAGGCCGCCGTCGACGGCGTACTGGCTGGCGGTGACGTAGGTCGCGTCGTCGGAGAGCAGGAACAGGGCGACGGCTGCGGCCTCCTCCGGTGTCCCGACGCGGGCGAGCGGCACGCGGCCGATGACATCGCGCTCGAAGCTCTCTCGCACGTCCTCACGCATGAAATCGCGGAACCGCGTGTCGATCGCGCCGGGGACGAGGACGTTGACGCGGATGCCGCGGGCAGCCAGCGCCGATGCCCAGCCGCGGGCCATGGCCACCAGCGCGCCTTTCGTGGCCGCGTAGACGCTGGCCATCCCGGAGCCTTCGTAGGTGGAGGTCGACGAGGTGACCACCACGGATGCGCCGTCGTTGAGGTGCCCGGACAGCCTGGCCAGCTGCAGGACGGGGCCGCGCACGTTGGCGTTCATCATCCGGTCGAAGAACGCGGCGTCGATCTCGTCGACCTCGGCGACCGCGGCGTAGCCGGCGTCGAGCCAGAGCCCGTCGAGCCCACCGCGATCGGCGACCGCCGACGCGAGCGCGTCCGCGGCGTCGGGGTCACCCGCGTCGTTCGCCAGCACTTCGGCCTCGGGCACGGCCTCGCGCGCCTGGGCGAGTCGTTGCGGGTGAGTACCGGTCAAGATCACCCGGCCGTTCTCGGCCGCGATGCGCTTCGCCCCGGCGAGCCCGATCCCGCTGGTGCCTCCGGTGATCAGAACGTTCTTGCCGTCGCGCACGTCGGAGTCCTCGTCGCTCGCGGCGAGCATCTGCGCGAACGCCCGATACGTGTTCGCGCCGAAGACCATCCGCTGCTCTCCCTCGTGCAGGGTGCGCCGGTGATCGAGTAGTTCGGGTCCCTGCTTGCCCCAGTAACCCGTCCAGTCGCCTCCGGCGGCGCCGAATCCGTCGAGGCTGGAGAAGACGTCGAACGTGCCGACCCCGACTGCACCCCTGAGAGCCTGTTCCTGAACTTGATCTTGGGTGGTGGGTGGGTGCGGGCATGAGAAGGGACTCCTGGTAGATCGGTTGATGCCTAGTCATCCGCTCTACCGAGGAGTCCCGAGGTGTCATCGTGC
>NZ_SMKS01000039.1:0-59306 GCF_004348435.1 Saccharopolyspora terrae
GGGTTCGGGTTCGGTGCCGGAGTTCGGGTTCAGGGGAGGGCGGCGACCGGGGTTCGGCCGACTCCTCGCCAGGAGAGGCCGGCTCGGCGGAGGACGTCGGGGTCGAGGTGGTTGCGGGTGTCGACGACGACCAGGCCGTTGAGGGCTTCGGCGATGAGGTTCCAGTCCAGGGCTCGGAACTCCTGCCACTCGGTGAGCAGCACCAGCGCCGACGCTCCCTTCGCCGCCTGGTACGGGTCGTCGACCAGCGTCAGCCCGGCGGGCAGCTCCGGTTCGTCGCCGCGCAGACCCGGGTCGTAGGCGATCAGCTCGGCTCCCTGCTCACCCAGCAGCTGGGCGACCTCCAGCGCGGGCGAGTCGCGCAGGTCGTCGGTGCCGGCCTTGAACGTCAGGCCCAGCAGCCCGATCCGCTCGCCGTCCAGCGAACCGCCGCAGGCCTCGCGGACCTTGCCGACCATCCGCTGCCGCTGGTGCGAGTTGGACGAGATGGTGGCCTGCAGCAGCGGGAAGTCGAACTCGACCGCCTCGGCCACCTGCAGCAGCGCCGCGGTGTCCTTGGGCAGGCAGGAACCGCCCCAGCCCGGTCCGGGCTGCAGGAACGACTGGCCGATCCGCCGGTCGTAGCCCATGCCCTCGGTGACGTCGGTGATGTCGGCGCCCAGCTGCTCGCACAGCTCCGCGATCGCGTTGACGTAGGAGAGCTTGGTGGCCAGGAAGCAGTTCGCCGCGTACTTCACCATCTCCGCGCTCGCCGCGTCGGTGAGCACCGTCGGCGCGCCCAGCCGGGCGTAGAGGGCGGCGACGCGCTCAGCGGCGTCCTGGGTGTCGGAGCCGACGACGATGCGGTCCGGGTTGAGGAAGTCGTGCACCGCCGAACCCTCGCGCAGGAACTCCGGGTTGCTGACCACCGCGACGTCCTCGCGGCCCAGGTGCTCGGCGAGCCGCTTCGAGGTCCCCACCGGGACCGTCGACTTGGTGACCATCACGCACCCGGTGGGCAGCACGTCGCGGACCTCGCGGGCGACGGCCTCCACCACGGCCAGGTCGGCGGCGCCGCCGGAACCCATCGGGGTCGGCACGCACAGGAACACGACCTCGGCCTCGGCGACCGCGCCGGCGGAACCGACGACGAACTCCAGCCGCCCGGCGGCGATCCCCTCCTGCACGAGCTCGGCCAGGCCGGGCTCGTGGATGCGGACCTCGCCGCGGGACAGCTCGGCGACCTTCTGCTCGTTGACATCGCTGCACACCACCCGGTGGCCGAGCGAAGCCAGACACGCACCGGTGGTCAGTCCGACGTACCCGGTGCCGACAACGACGATTCGACGGGCGAACACAGGCCCCAACCCCTTCACCTCGTACGACCAGGCGGTCGCCTCTGCCCCCTCGAAAATCGATCGTGGCACATCTTCGAGCTGGGAAAACCCGCTTCGCTCAGAGTTCACGAGCTATATGTCGCAGGTGACGAGTTGGGAACCTGCCGTTTAGGCTGCGCGCGTGGATCAGCGACGTCTGGGGGAATCGGGTCTCGCGGTGAGCGCGGTCGGTCTCGGCTGCAACAACCTCGGAAGACCCGGTACCGCCACCGAAACCCTCGCCGGAGCCCGCGCCGTCGTCGACGCGGCGCTGGAAGCCGGCATCACCTTCTTCGACGTGGCCGACGCCTACGGCTCACCTCGCGGGCGCAGCGAGGAGCTGCTCGGGCAGTCCCTGTCCGGGCGGCGCGACCTGGCGGTCATCGCCACCAAGTTCGGCATGGACATGCAGGGCACCAACGGTCCGGACTTCGGTGCCCGCGGTTCCCGCCGCTACGTGCGCCGCGCGGTGGAGTCCTCGCTGCGACGGCTGGGGACCGACTGGATCGACCTGTACCAGCTGCACCGGCCGGACCCGCTGACACCGCTGGAGGAAACCCTCTCGGTGCTCGACGACCTGGTCCGCGAGGGCAAGATCCGCTACGTCGGGCACTGCAACCTGCCCGGCTGGCAGGTCGCCGACGCGTCCTGGACGGCGAACTCGGCGGGCCTGACCGCGCCGGTGTCCAGCCAGCACCACTACTCGCTGCTCTCGCGCGAGGTGGAACGCGAGGTCGTGCCCGCCGCGCAGCGCTTCGGACTCGGCCTGCTGCCGTACTTCCCGCTGGCCAACGGCCTGCTGACCGGCAAGTACCGGCGAGACCAGATCCCTCCCGCGGACAGCAGGCTCGCCGGGCGCGCGCAGCTGCTGGCCGACGCACCGTGGGAGCGGATCGAGAAGCTGCGGATCTTCGCCGAGCAGCGCGGCATCACGATGAGCACCGCGGCGCTCGGCTGGCTCGCCGCGCAGGACCCGGTCGCCTCGGTCATCGCCGGAGCCACCACCCCCGACCAGGTCCAGGCCAACGCGCAGAGCGCGAACTGGGTCCCGGGACCCGACGACCTCGCGACGCTGAACAGCATCTGCCCGGCGTGACCGGAGGCTGAGCCGCTCCCACCACCGGAGCGGCTCGCCGGGCGGAGTGACCACGAAAAACGGAGGAACATCCAGAATGCAGATCACCGACACCGCAGCGATCGTCACCGGAGGTGCCTCGGGTCTCGGGGCCGCGACTGCGCGGGCGCTGGCCGGGCGGGGTGCGAAGGTGTTCGCGCTGGACCTGCCGAGCGCGATCGAGAAGGCTCCGATCGTCGACGGCATCACCTACACCGCGGCCGACGTCACCGACGCCGACCAGGTGCAGACCGCCGTCGACCAGGCCGCGGGCTCCGAGAACCCGCTGCGGATCGTGGTGAACTGCGCGGGAATCGGCCCGTCGGCCCGCATCGCCGGTCGCAAGGGCGTGCACGACCTCGACCTGTTCCGCAAGGTCCTGGAGATCAACCTTCTCGGCAGCTTCAACGTCATGCGGCTGGCCGCCGCCGCGATCGGCGAGACCGAGGCCGACCAGCACGGGCAGCGCGGCGTGGTGATCAACACCGCATCGGTGGCGGCCTACGACGGCCAGATCGGGCAGGCCGCCTACGCCGCGTCCAAGGGCGGCGTCGCGAGCCTGACCCTGCCCGCCGCGCGCGACCTGTCGTCGAGCGGGATCCGGGTCATGACCATCGCCCCCGGCATCGTGGACACCCCGATGCTGGCGACCGTCAGCGAGGAGTTCCGGCAGGGCCTGGCCGACGGCGTGCCGTTCCCGAAGCGCCTCGGCACCCCGGGGGACTACGCGCAGCTGGCGCTGAACATCGTCGAGCACGACTACCTCAACGGCGAGGTCATCCGCATGGACGGAGCTCTCCGCATGGCACCCCGCTGATCGCGGTGAGC
Organism: Saccharopolyspora terrae; assembly: GCF_004348435.1. Classification (NCBI taxonomy): domain Bacteria; kingdom Bacillati; phylum Actinomycetota; class Actinomycetes; order Pseudonocardiales; family Pseudonocardiaceae; genus Saccharopolyspora; species Saccharopolyspora terrae. The sequence continues at coordinate 3,298 of NZ_SMKS01000039.1, forward strand.
GGTTCCCGGGTGGTGCGTCAGAGGTCTTCGGCGTAGGGGATCTGATCCGCCGCGTCGGAGGTCATCCAGGTCCTGATCGTGTACGTGGCGCGGACGTCGTCCTCGTTGTAGGTGAGGAGGCGTTCGCGCTGCGTCAGGTCCCGCTCGCCGCCGTCCAGCGCGACCGCGTCGCGGTACCAGCGCATCGAGTTCTCGCCGCTGGCCTCCGGATCGCGCCAGCCGAACCCGGCGCTGGGGGCGATCACCTTGAGCCCCTTGCCGTTCGGGCACAGGAACTGGTCGCGGACCACCGCGAACAGGTCGACCCACTCGGCGGAGTTGATGAACTCCTTGACCTCGGAGACCGGCGGAACACCGGGCTTGCCCGCGAAGCGCTCGGCCGAGGCCAGCATCCAGCGGTTCTCCGCCAGCTCGTTGTAGCAGTAGGCGCGGAAGCTCAGACCGCGCTCGAACGCCTTGCGGCGCACACCGGTGAACCAGCTCCAGAACTCCGCGAACGACCGGGCCTCGTCGTCGTCCGGCAGCGGCTCCCAGGTGACGAACGCCCGGTAGCCCTGCTCCTCGCCGATGTCGGTGCCCGACAGCCAGCAGCCCCACATGTAGGCGCCGGCGTCGGCGTAGCTCTCCATGTCCACGTCGATCTCGACGTCGCCGCGCGGCACGTCGAGGTCGCGGACCCGCCGCACCAGCGGCATCTCCCGCAGCCACGCCTTGGCCAGCAGGATCGCGTCGGTGTTGCGCACGCCCGTGAGCTGCAGGTCCTCGGCGCTCTCCAGCGGCGTGCCCGCCAGCTCGTCGATCGTGGCGATGCCCCGCTCGCGCAGCACGGTGGCGTCCTCGCCGCGCACCACCAGGCTCACGTCGCGCCGGTCTCGCAGCTGGGACTCGCAGGTCGGCCACCACGGGCAGCCGCGGCACTCGGTGATCCGGGACGGCTGCGCCAGCGGTTCGCCGCCCTGGGCGGCGGCGGTGGCCACCGCGAGCCGGTCGCCGAAGCGCGCGTCGTACTCGGCGAGCGCGGTGCGGCCGCCGGGCCAGTTGGGGCTGCGCAGGTCGTGCCAGACGACCACGTCGGCTTCGACGCCGATCGCTCCGGCCGTGCGGTCTCCCGCGTCGTACCCGCACGCCTCCAGCAGCCGGACCGCGTGCACCAGCCGGAGCTGGTCGCGGGGCTGCGGCCGGACCTTGCGGGTCGTGTCCACCTTCGCGGCCTCGGGCACCGGTCGCTCGATCGGCGAAACCTTCGCTCCGCTGCCGGGGTCGGTGATCTTGTGCCGGACCACCAGCACCGGGACGTAGCCGTTTCCGCTGCGCACCAGCAGGTCGATCGCACCGCGGCGACCGCCTTCGGCGTCGTCGGGCAGCTGCGCGCCGGAGATGTGGGGGACGCCCTCGGCCATCGCGTCGAGGGTGAGCCGCGCGCGGTCGGCGTAGGGCACTCCGCGCGGGATCTCGGTCCAGTCCGCCCCCAGCAGCTCGCCCAGCTGGGCGGCGACGGAGCGGCGGTGCTCGGCGGCGTCGGCGATGCGCTGCTCGACGCCCAGGTCCAGCGGCGCGGTCGAGACGTCGCGCATCTCCGGGTCGTTCTCCAGGTGCACGCGTCGACGGCAACGCGTCACCACGCCTGCGTCGAGCAGCACCTCATCCTTCACGTGTAAAGGGTATGCGGTGGCCCCGACAGCCGCGCCCATCACCCCGGTGACATCGCGCGCCTGCGACGACCACTCCCGGTGCACACCCGATCGCGTTCTGCTTTCGTGCGCTGGTCCATCCGGACTTATGGTGATCGCGGTGCTGGGAATTCGCGGATCCGGGGAGGTGTGCGCGGTGAGGAAACTCGCCAGGCGACGCGGGAAGATCACTCAGGGTGCCCAGCGGGGGTGCCGGAAGTGCGCCGTCAAGAAGACCAAGGCCGAGAACAAGGCACGACGTCAGGTCGACAAGGCGGCCAGGAAGGCGGCGGCCCGCAGCGAGGCCGCCGAGAAGAAGGCCGCCGCGCAGAGCGTTCCCGCGCAGCAGGTCGATCCCGCGACGCCCCCGCCGCTGACGTCCGCGCCGGTCGGCAAGAAGGCGGCGAAGGCGCTGCTCAAGGCCGACAAGCAGACGGCGAAGGCGATCAAGAAGGGCGAGTTCGGGACGGTCACCCCGGGCAACGCCAAGAAGATCGTCGGGATCGCCAAGATCGTCGGTCCGCTGCTCCTGCCGTTCGCGCTGCGCGCGGTGAGCACGGTGCGCGAGAGCTACGACCGCTCCCGGGCCCGCAAGCTGGGGGTCCCGGTGGACGACCTCGGCAAGTTCACCGGTCACGGGGCCTCGCTGCACGCCCGCATCGCCGGCGACTCGGTCGCCCTGCGCGACCTGCGCGAGCAGTCCACGGGTGAGGAGCGCGGCCACGCCAGGACCTACGCCGACCAGGCCGAAGCCCGCCTCGCGCAGCTGACCAGCGCGGTCCGCGCCGCCGAGCGGATGCCCTCGCCGCGCCGCAGGTCCGCGCACCGCGCGGTCGACCAGGAGCTCTCGCGCATCGAGAGCGAGCTGCTCACCCGCTTCGGCGTGCCCACCGGGTGAAGACGGAGGTGGGGCGCCTCCTGTCGCGGAGACGCCCCACCACTCGCAGCGTGGATCAGCCCTGACCGGGGATCTTCACCAGGCCCTGTTCGGCCATCCAGTCACGCGCCACGTCGGCCGGGTCCCGGCCCTCGACGTCGACCTGCGCGTTGAGCTTCATCAGTTCCTCGTTGGTCAACTTCTCCGAGATCGGCTGGAAGACCTGCGCCAGCTGCGGGTAGCGCTTCAGCATCTCGTCGCGGAGGGTGACCCCGATGTTGTACCGGGGGAAGAACTGCTTGTCGTCGGCCAGCACCTTCAGGTTCAGCGACTTGATCCGGCCGTCGGTGGTGAACACCTCGCCGAACGTGCACGTCCCCTGGGCGGTGGCCTGGTAGATCGCGCCCTCGGTGAGGACTTTGACCTTGCTCGGGTCGGTCTTGAACCCGTAGGTCTCCTCCACGCCCGGCAGACCGTCGTTGCGGCTGGCGAACTCGGTGTCCACGCAGAACGTGGCGTCCTCCGGGTGCTCGGCCATGATCTTCGGGATGTCCGAGTTCTTCTGCACGCCCAGGCGCTGGGCGGCGTCCTGGTTCACGGCGAACGCGTAGGTGTTGTCCACCTGGTAGTCGACCGCGACCCAGGCCACCCCGTTGCGCTCGAGGTCCTGCTTCTTGACGGCCTCGAACTGGGCGCGGGCGTCCGGGATCGGGTCGGTGTTGCCGTTGTAGTTGACCCAGGACGTGCCCGTGTAGTCCCACAGGATGTCGATCTGGTCGTTGGTCAGCGCGTTGCGCGCGGTGGTCGAGCCCTGGATGGAGCTCAGGTCCCGCACGTTGGCACCGGCCGCGGCCAGCGCGAACTCGCCGAGGTAGCCCATGATGAGCTGCTCGGTGAAGTTCTTCGAGCCCACCGTGATCGTCTGGCCCTCCAGCTCCGGAACGGGCTGGATGATGCCCGGCTCCACCGCCAGCGGAACCGACGAACCCGAGCTGAGCCCGCATCCCGACAGCATCAACCCGGCCATCGCCAGCGAGGCCGCCTTGAGCGCACGACTGCGCTTGCGGAGATTCATCGCAACCCCCTCGGCGACAGGTAGGTCTCGGCCAGCGCGCCGAGCCAGTCGACCAGCAGCGCCAGCGCCATCGCCAGCACCGAGCCGACGATCATGACCGTGTAGTCGTTGAGCTTGTAGCCGGTGTCGATGAGCTCACCGAGGCCACCCGCGCCGACGAAGAGCGCCAGCGTCGCGGTTCCCACCGCCAGCACCAGCGCGGTCCGCAGACCGGCGAGGATGAACGGCACGGCCAGCGGCATCTCGATGCGCATCAGCACGCTCGCACCGGACATGCCGATGCCGCGACCCGCGTCGACCAGCGATGCGTCCACCGACTGCAAACCCACGATGGTGTTGCGCAGGACCGGCAGCAGCGCGTAGAAGGCGATCGGCAGCGTCGCGATCCAGAACCCGGTGGAACCACCGGTGAACAGGAAGAACAGCACCAGCAGACCCATCGAGGGCGCCGCCTGGCCGATGTTGGCGATGCCGATCACCAGCGGGGCGATGCGGCGGGCCCAGCTGCGGCTGAGCAGCACGCCCAGCGGCACCGCGACCAGCACCACGATCAGCGCCACCGCGATGCTGATCAGGAAGTGCGTCCAGGTCAGGCTCAGGATCGTCGTCGAGTTGAGGCTTCGCAGCGTCACCTCGTCGTTGTCCCTGGTAAACGCCCAGCCCAGCACCGCCGCGACCAGCACCACCACGGTCACCGGCTGCGCCAGCAGCCGCAGCCGCTCGGCGCTCCCGGACCCGGAGTCGGAAGCGAAAGTGCTGCTCATGAGGCGTCAACCCCAGACCCGGCAGCGTCCGAACCCGCGGTCTCCTCCGCGTCGTCGGTGGCGTTCTCCTCGCGCAGCGCCTTGATCGTGTTCATCACGGTGTCGATGTCGACCACGCCGACGTACTCACCGCGAGAGCCCACGACCACGGCCACACCGTCGTCGTCGGTCAGGATCGCCTCGAGGGCGTCCTGCAGGGTCGAGGCCCGCGACACCGAGTCCTCCACCGGACGGCCGGCCCGCGACAGGTCGGAGACCGAGCCCGCCTCGCGAGCGGTCGCCCAGCGCAGCGGGCGGTTGCGCTTGTCGAGCACCAGGCCGATCGCGCCACGGCGGGTGCCCAGACGTTCGCGCAGCACCGAAGGTGCGTCGTCGACCGTCGCGGTCGGAACTTCGCCGACCTCGATCTCGCGCACGCGGCGCAGCGTGAGCTGCTTGAGGGCCGCGCCCGCCCCGACGAATCCGGCGACGGTGTCGTCGGCCGGGTTGGTCAGGATCGCTTCCGGGGTGTCGTACTGCAGGATCTTCGAGCGCTCGCCCAGCACCGCGATCCGGTCGCCGAGCTTGACCGCCTCGTCGAAGTCGTGCGTGACGAACACGATCGTTTTACCCAGGTCTGCCTGCAGGCGCATCAGTTCGTCCTGCAGCACACCGCGGGTGATCGGGTCCACCGCGCCGAACGGCTCGTCCATCAGCAGCACCGGCGGGTTGGCCGCGAGCGCGCGGGCGACGCCGACGCGCTGCTGCTGTCCACCGGAGAGCTGCCGCGGGTAGCGGTTCCGGTACTCGGCCGGGTCGAGGTTGACCAGGTCGAGCATCTCGTCCACGCGCTCGGAGGTGCGCTTCTTGTTCCAGCCGACCAGGCCCGGGACCATGCCGACGTTGTCGCCGACGGTCATGTGCGGGAACAGGCCCGCCTGCTGGATCGAGTAGCCGATCTCGCGACGCAGCTTGTCCGCGTCCAGCCCGAGCACGTCCTGCCCACCGATGGTGATCTTGCCGGAGGTCGGTTCGATCAAGCGGTTGATCATGCGCATGGTGGTCGTCTTGCCAGAACCCGAGGGTCCGACCAGCACCACCGTCTCCCCCGCGGGGATCGTCATGGTCACCGACTCGACGGCCGCCTGCTTCTGCCCCGGGTAGCGCTTGGAGACCTCTTCGAGCTTGATCTCCACGCCGTGCCCGGCGGTCTTCTTGTCGTCAGCCACGGATACCTCTCGAAGTCGTCAACCGCCCGAACAGCACGAACAAGGCGTCGAGCACCAGCGCCAGGACGATCACCCCGACAGTGCCCGCGAGGGCCATGTTCAGCGCGTTCGCGCCGCCCAGCTGGCCCAGGCCCATGAACAGCAGGTTCCCGAGGCCGGGACCCTTGGCGTAGGCGGCGATGGCGGCGATGCCCATCAACATCTGGGCGCTCACCCGCATGCCGGCGAGGATCGCCGGCCAGGCGAGGCGGAGTTCGACGCGGGTGAGAACGCTGAACCGGTTCATGCCGATTCCGCGCGCCGCGTCGAGGATCGGCTGGTCGACGTTGGACAGGCCGACGATCGTGTTCCGAACGATCGGCAGCAGCGCGTAGAGAACGAGCGTCACCACCGAGGGGGCCACGCCGAGGCCGAACACCGGGATCAGCAGGCCGAAGAGCGCGAAGGACGGGATCGTCAGGATCGCGCTGGAGAGAGCGGTGGCGATCGCCGCCCCGGCGGGGCTGCGGTACACCGCAACCCCGACCAGGACACCGATGATCGTTGCCAGCAGGATGCACTGAACCACCATGCTGACGTGCTGGTACGAGTTCACCAGCAACGATTGCCACCTGGATGCAACGTAGTCCAGGAGATTCAATTGTTTACTCTTTCTTGCCGGCTTCCGCCGATTCGGACTCCTCGTCGGAGGACTCCGCAGGAGTCGTGACCAGCTGGAATTCGCCGTCGTGCTCTTCAGTACCGGCGATGACGGCCTGCTCGAGCACCTCCGCACCCTTCTGGTCGCGAACGGTGATGTCGTCGGAGCGCAGGTCCTTGAGCATGGCCACGCACATGAAGATCATCACGATCGCGAACGGCAGGGCACCGATGAACGTGAGGTTCTGGATGCCTTCCAGCGCCTTGTCCTGGCCGATCACCAACATCACCGCGGCGACCGCACCGGTGGCGGCACCCCAGAAGATGACGACCCACTTGCTCGGCTCGATCGCGCCCCGCTGCGACAGCGTGCCCATCACGATGGACGCGGCGTCGGCACCGGAGACGAAGAAGATCGCGACCAGGACCATCACCAGGACGGCGGTGACCATCGCCAGCGGCAGGTGGTCGAGCACCGCGAAGGTCTGCGCCTCCGCGCTGCCGTCTCCGTAGACGTTGGTGCCACCCTTCTGGGTGTCGATCGAGGCACCACCGAAGATCGCGAACCACACGAGGCTCACGACGCTGGGCACCAGCAGCACGCCACCGATGAACTGGCGGATCGTGCGGCCCCGGCTGATCCGGGCGATGAACATGCCCACGAAGGGCGTCCAGGAGATCCACCAGGCCCAGTAGAAGACGGTCCAGCTGCTCAGCCAGTCCTGCATCTCCGCGCCACCGGTGGCACCGGCGCGCGATGCCATCTGCCCGAACTCGCTCATGTAGGAACCGACCGCGGTGGGCAGCAGGTCCAGGATGAACACGGTCGGGCCGAGGATGAAGACGAACAGCGCCAGGATGGCGGCCAGCACCATGTTGATGTTGGACAGCCACTGGATGCCCTTCTCCACGCCCGAGACCGCGGAGAGGATGAAGCAGAGCGTCAGCACGGCGATGATGGCGACCAGCACGTTGGTGCCGGCCTCACCGATCGGCCAGTTGGCCGCCTGCATACCGGCCTTGATCTGCAGCGCACCCAGACCCAGCGAGGCCGCGGAGCCGAACAGCGTCGCGAACAGCGCCAGGATGTCGATGACCTTGCCCAGCGGGCCCTCGGCGGCCTTCTTGCCGATCAGCGGCGTGAAGACACCCGAGATGGTCTGCTTGCGACCGCGGCGGAAGCTGCTGTAGGCGATCGCCAGACCCGCCACCGCGTAGATCGCCCACGGGTGCAGGGTCCAGTGGAACAGCGAGGTCGACATGGCCGTGTTGATGGCCTCTTCGCTCTCGCCCGGGACGGTGCCCGGCGGCGGGGAGACGAAGTGGCTCAGCGGCTCGCTCACGCCGTAGAACATCAGGCCGATGCCCATACCGGCGCTGAACATCATGGCGATCCAGGACACCGTGCGGAACTCGGGTCCTTCGCCGTCACCGCCCAGCGGGATCCTGCCGTACTTGCTGAAGGCCAGGAACAGGGCGAAGACAACGAACCCCGTGGCCGCGAGCACGAAGCCCCAACCGGTGTTCTTGATCAGCCAGGTCAACGCCGTCGAAGAGGCGTTGCTGAGCGAATCGGTCGCCAAAGCGCCCCACGCGACCACCGCGAACATGATGAGCGCAGTGACACTGAAGACGACCCAGTCCGTTCTGGGTTTGCCGAGGAACTCGGCATCTGGTTCGGAGGATTGACCACCCTTGGCGGGTCCCCCACTTTGTTCAGTTTCGGTCGACACAGGTATCGGCGCCGACTTTCGGCGACGCCCCCTCCTCTCCGTCGTCGGTTACGACGTTTTCGGAACCAATCGAACCGCTTATTCGGGCAGTTGGTGGCTCCAAATCGTCGGCAACCTATAAACCGTGACCCAATCGGGTTAACAAGGCAAGCTCACCTGCGGTCAGCGTGGCCGAACCGACACCTAGACTGACCAACCGTGAAGGCTGGTCTGACACCTACGCAGGGCGCTCTGCGCGTCCTGCGCGGTGCCGGTTTGGCCTGCACAGCGGCGTCACTGTCCGTAGCCGCTCACGCGGCCGCGGGCGGGTCGCTCCCAGGCCTGGGAACGACCGTCGTGATCACCGTTCTGCTGACCGGTGCCGGGGTGGCACTCGCTGATCGCAAGCGCGGGTCGTGGGGCATTCTAGGGGCACTCGCGGTCAGTCAACTGGCACTTCACTTCTTTCTCGAGCTGACCGCCCTCGGTCACCACGGTTCCGGGCACCTCCACGGCCCGTCCCCGATCCCGGTCTCGCCGTGGCTGATGACCCTCGGCCACGTGATCGTCACGCTGCTGACGGCGCTGGTGATGGCCCATGCCGAACAGGTACTGTTCGTAGTCACCCGGTTGTTGCAAGCCATCTTCCCCAGGAAGACGACGCCGTTACCGGTTGTGACGCCACCGCCCGCGGTCTGCGTGCCCGCGCCGGTTCCGCGGACCCTCGCTCAACTGATCTACCAGCGGATTCACGGACGTCGTGGACCCCCGAAATCTCCCGCAGAAAGCAACGATCCGGTGTATATCGCCGTTCGATCATTGCTATTCCGATGAATCGCGCATACACGCGCGCGATTATCCGACGAGCACGGGAGATTCCAAGAGAACATGTCGACAAATCGATTCCTGGCGCGGTCCGCGAGTTGGATCACCGCGGGCGGCATCGCCCTCGCAATGGGCACCGCCCCCGCCTACGCGCACGTGAGCGCACAGCCTGAAGAGGCCGAAAAGGGCGGCTACGCCAAAATCGCGTTCCGGGTTCCCAACGAGGACCCGGTGGCCGGGACCGTCCAGGTCAAGGTCATGCTCCCCGAGCAGCACCCGCTGAGCTCGGTGCGCACCAAGCCGATCCCCGGCTGGACCGCGCAGGTGGAGAAGGCGCAGATCCCGCCGGTGATGGTGGACGGTGCGCAGGTCACCGAGGCGGTCCGCAGCATCACCTGGACCGCGCAGCCGGGCACCCGGATCGGTCCGAACGAGTTCAACGAGTTCGAGGCCACGCTGGGAGCGCTGCCGGAGAACGCCGACGAGCTGATGCTGCCCACCACCCAGACCTACGACAACGGCAAGGTCGTGGACTGGAACCAGCCGACTCCCCCGAGCGGTGAGGAGCCGGAGCACCCGGCGCCGGTGCTGAAGCTGGTCGCGGCGGAAGGCGGCGGCCACAGCCACGGCGGAACGCCGGCCGGATCGGGCGGACAGGAAGCCGACCAGCACGGATCGGCGGACGACACGGCCCGCTACCTCGGCGGTGCCGGACTTCTCGTCGGTGCGCTGGGCCTCGGCGTCGGCGGCGGTGCCCTGCTGCGCGGACGTCGTTCCGGTGGGGACGCGTCATGAGGCGGTTGCTGACCGTCGGCGCGTTCGCGCTGGTCGCGCTCATCGGCGGTGCCGCTCCGGCGCTCGCGCACAACGTGCTGGTCGGCAGCGATCCGGCCGAGGGCGCGCAGCTGTCCGCGGGCCCGCGCGAGGTCCGGTTGACCTTCGACCAGCCGGTCCGCGCGGGCGAGTCCTACAACACCGTCAACGTGGTGGGCCCGGACGGCTCGTTCTGGACGGACGGACCGGCCCGGGTCGAGGGCAACTCGGTCGTCGCCCCGGTCCGCGAGCTCGGACCGGCCGGCACCTACACCGTGGGTTACCGGATCCTCTCCAGCGACGGGCACCCGGTTCCGGGCAAGGTCAGCTTCACCCTGACCGCCCCCGGAAAGGGCACCCCGGCCCCCGGTCCGCAGGGCGGTCAGGACTCCGGTCAGCCCGCTGACCAGGCGGAATCCGACTCCGGTGGGATGCCGATCTGGCCGTGGATCGCCGGTGCGGTCGTGGTCGTGATCGCCGGGCTGGTCCTGGCCCTGCGCCTGGGCGCGCCGAAGAAGTGAATCCCCGGGAGGGTGTCCGGACTCCGCGTCCGGGCGCCCTCCCGCTCCTCTTTCCGCACAAATCCGGATCCCGTTCTCAACGGGTGTTCCGATCACGATTCTTGTGGAATTCCGCGTTCCGATTCCCGCGCGAATTCCTCGATCACTTCGTGCGGAGCTGGATCGCCCCCGCGACCCCGGAGTCCAGAGACCCCTCGCGCACCAGGTTCGGCGGAACCATGAACCACGGCTGCGGCCCGCCCTCCGGCCCCCAGACCGGGAGGTAGGACTGGTCGATCAGCGAGATCGCGAAGTCCGTCGACACCTCGTTCCCCCTGCCCAGCGCCGCGGTCCCCTGCCACGGCATCACCGCCGACCCGCCCAGCGGCACGAAGCGGAACCGGCCCTGCTCCGGCCGCAGCGACAAGCTCATCCGGACCCGGTCGTGCCGCCACATCGCGGCGTAGTCGAGCTCGGCGTCCACGTGCTTGTTGGCCAGGTACGTGATCGTCTCGTCCCAGGCCAGGGCCAGCAGCTCGCGGCGGGTCCCGCCCAGCTCCGGATCGTCCAGGTCGAACGGGTCGGCGTAGACCCGGCGGGAGAACTCCACCGGCTCGTCGCCGGCGTCCGGAACGTCGACCGCGTGCACGATCGAGCGGAACATCTCCGCGAACCGGGGCTGACCGGCGCAGCCCGGATCGCGCTCATCGACCTCGGCCAGCGCACCGCGCGGATCGACCCGCACGTCCAGCCCGGCCACGGCCGACTCGTAGCGGTCGCGGTGGTGGGCCAGCAGCTCGGCGCGCGCGGCGGCGTCGCCGCATCCGAACTCCGCCGCCGCCTCGTCGATGTTGCGCACCGACACCACCCGGTCCGCGCCGGTCAGCTCCAGCATCCGCCGGAACTCCCGCTGGTAGCCGCAGTACCGGCTGACGTCGCGCACCCGGAAGTGGCTCGGATCGGCCAGCGCGGTCACCCGGATCCCCGGTGGGTGCACCCGTCTGACCGCGGTGTCGAGCTGCAACAGACGGGCGAGCATCGCCACCTCGGCCAGATCCGGCAAGCCGCCGAGCGCCTTCAACCGCGACCCGTCCTGCTTCGTCGGCGGCCCCAGCAGCACCAGCTCGGCCGGTTCGCCCTCGGCGACCGCGCGCGAGAGATCGTGATCGGCCTGCTCCCACGGGTAGGCCGTGCGGGACGCGCCGAACAGCTTCGCCTGCATGACCTGCCAGATCGCCCGCGTCGTCCCCAACTCGATGGCCGCCACCCGGTCACCGAGCCGGGCACCGGTCTCCTCCGCCTTCCGGCACAGCTCCCGCACGATCTCCGCCTGCTCGTCCTCGGAGAGCTGGACGCCCTGCCGCCACAGCGTCGGCCGGGTGCGCATCTCCCCTAGCCGGAGCTGGGCGATCGAGGTGGCGTGCGACAACCCCGGTCTCGCCAGGTGGCCCCGGCCCAGCGGCGTCGGCTGCGGCAGCGTCTCGAATGTCGCGATGGCGTCCGGCTCGTCGACCCCGGTGAACCCCGGTGCCGCGACCGGCACCACCACGGCCTGCGGGAACGCCGATCTGAGCGCGTCGAGGTTGGCGGCCTTGTCGTCGAAGGCGGCCACCGGTTCCCAGCCGGTCATGCCGCGCAGCGCGGCGACCTTCTGCTCGCCGACGTCCGCGCCCTCGTCGCTGGTGCGCAGGTCGAGGTGGCCGAGACCGTGCCGGGCCAGCGCCTCCTCGGTGGCCGCCCGCATCCGGTGCCGGCGCCCGGTCACCAGCACCACCCGGCCGCCGGCCTGCTCGACGTCGCCGGCGAACTGCCGGACGCCGGGCGCGAGCTCGTCGGTCAGCAGGGCTTCCCGGTCCCAGGAGATCGCCCGCCGGAACTCCGCGTGCTCCGCGTCCTCCGGCAACCCGGCCGCGTCGCGGAACAGCCGCCACCCCGGCTCGTACAGGCCGGGCAGCACCGGCAGCCGACCGGTCACGCCGATCGCCGCCAGCGCCGCTCGCACCCGCTCCCGCGGGTGGAAGGCGCAGAAGTCCAGATCGAGGGCGACCAGCGGGCGCGGCGCCGCGGGATCCCTGCGATGTGCGGTCGAGCGGTCCTTGACCAGCCTCAACACCTGCTGGAGAAGCTCGTGCTGGGCGGAGGGGACGTGGTGCAGATGAGGGTTCCACGGGTGTTCGCCCGCGAGCACGGACAGCAGCCCCGCCGAGCAGAACCGCAGCTCGCGGGCGAGGACCCCGGCCACGCCCGGGCTGATCGCGGTCAACCTGCTGTGCAGCGCGGTGATCGTCTCGGCCACGCGGTCCGGGTCGGCGGGCTCCAGGCGGGGCACCACCACCCGGCCGCTCGGCAGGTGCACGCCGAGCTCGCCCACCGGGACCTTCCCGGCCGCCAGCAGTCCCCGGACCGTGATCACCACGGGCCGGACGACGCGCTCGATCAGCTCGTCCTCGGCGAGGTCCCACGGCTCCGCCAGCGGGATCGTTCCCCGAGGTGCGGTTCCGACCAGGCAGTACTTCGCGAGAAGGGAGTCGCGCGCGAGGTCCTCCAGCGCGCGTTCCGGCAGCGTGCCGGTTGCGTACACCGCGTCTCCTTAACGATTGCAGCGCTCATCAGGCCTTCCACGTGTGCGGATGGCGGCTGCGCGAGGAGGCGCGAAAGTTCGGTTCGACCGAAACCGACGACTACCGATCGGCGAACCCGCAGGTCACCGCGGGAAGATTCGGTTCTCCAACGGGTCCGCGAAGCGGTCCGGAGGACGAAGACGCGCAAGTCTGCGAGCGGTCATTCACCGTCGACGAACTGCACCGGAGCGAGCCCGTTCGGCTCGTCCATCCTCCGGAGCGCGGCGCGGGCGCGGCGGTGGAGCTCCCGACGCGAGATCCAGCCCGCCGCGTAGTGCCGGTACGCCTGGGCCACCAGCACCAGTTCGGCGAGGTGTTCGGCGTAGGGCTCGCGGAGTTCCGGCGGCAGCTGTCGCATCGACTCGAGGTGGTCGTCCACGATCTCGTTCAGCAGCCGCGCGCTGGCGAGCGCCCGGTCCCGGCGCGATCGCGGGGCCTGCTCACCCGGCGAGAACTCTGCGATCCTCATCGACAGCCCATCCGCTTAGCACCACTCGATGCACCAGTTCGCTCGTATGGTTTACCCCTTCAGGTCGAATCCTGTAACCAAAACCGACCAGAAAGGCACCGCAAACCGACCAGGATCGCCCTATCGGACGCATCAAGGTTGGACCGGAAGCGTCAGCGGATGCTTCCGTCCACACGAGACGTCAGCTGTACGGCGCCCACTGGGTGTCCAGATCGCCTTCCCGGATCGTGCGCAGCCGCCAGCTCAGCTGCTCGCGCACGCCCGGATTGGTGCGCAGGATCGGCAGCACCCCGGTGGTGATCTTGAGTTCGCGCAGCTCGCGCAGCACCGGGAAGCCCTCCCACGACGTGATGTCGAAGCCGTAGGCGTCGGCCAGCTCGCGGTGCCACTCGGCGGGATAGCCCATCCGCAGGCTCCCCACCGCGATCGGCGTCAGGTCCCACTCGGGCTGCCCGATGCACAGCGAGTCCAGATCGCACAGCAGCGGGCCGTCCGGACCACCGATCACGTTGCCCAGGTGGGCGTCCGCGTGGATGATCGCGCGCGGCAGCGGGAACTCCAGCCCGTCGAGCTGCTCCTCCAGGTAATCGCACCGCTGGTGGAGGAACGCGTGGTCCTCCGGGTCGATGTCCACCGCGTCGTTCAGCCGACGCCGGATGTCGGCCATCGGCTTCCAGGGCTTGAACGTCTCCTCGGCGAGCGGCTGGGAGTGCATCTGGCGCAGCAGATTCCCCAGATCGGCGCTGCCCGGCACCCGGCCCTCCTCGGGCACGAACTGCCACAGCGTCCCGCAGTGCGCACCCGAGTTGACCGGTTGCTCCACACCCGGGAGCAACCGCACCGCGGGCACCCCGTGCATCGCGAGCCAGTGCGCGGCCTCGACGGCGGTGCGCGCCCGGTGGGCGAACGACGAGGACAGCACGACGCGAACGATCACGGGTTCGTCCCTCAGCAGGAAAACCCCGTTGTTGATGCACCTGATCAGCCGAGCGCCACGCGGGTTCAGGCCGACAGTCTCGCAGATCTCGGTCAGCGCCAGTTCCAGTTCCGGGGGGACGCTTCGACCCTGTTGAACCTGGTATGTCTTCATGCTCATGTTCTCAACACCGACGTCGCCGGCCGGTCACCCGGAATCGGGGCGACCTCACGCCTGGCGGAACCGCCGGACTTCCTCGAAGAGGTCACGGGAATCCGAGTTGGCCCGGTTCTTGCCCGCTTCCAGCTCCAGTGGTTTGAGCCGGTCGGCGACCCGGGCGGACTTCACGCGCTCACCGAACTGCAGCGCACGACGCCCGACCTTCAGGCCCTCCTGAACGTCGCCGGCCCGGAAGTGGTTGGTTGCCTGCAGGCTCAACCCGAAAACGTGGGTTCGCTGCATGTCCGCGCCATAGGCCTCGTTGCACTTGATGGTCTCGGCGACCGCGATCGAGGCGTGCTTCTTGGGATCGAACACCGCCAGCGCGTCGTGCGCGGAGCCGATCATGCCGTGCAAGTCGTTCTCGGTGAAGAAGCGGACCCAGTCCGGAGCGTCGTCCACGTTGGCGCGGGCGAACTCGTCCTTGGTGCGGCCCACCATCTTCTGCACCTGGTCGGGCTTGTTGAGCATCCCGTAGGCCCACGCCTCATTCGCGCACAACACCGCGACGGTCAGCGAAGAACCCGATTCCTGGGCCGCGATCTGGCCCAGCTGGAACAGCTTCAGCGCCTCGTTGGGCTCCTGGTAGTGCAGGTAGACCCGGCCCATCCGGTACAGCACGCTGGCCACGAGGCTGTCGTCGTCGGCGCGCTTGGCGAACTCCAGGGCGCGGCCGAAGTGGCTGCGCGCCGGGTCCAGCAGGCCCACGTCGAACGAGGTCCAGCCGGCCAGGCTGTGCATGTCCGCCAGCGCCACGAACAGCTGCTTGCGGACGGGATCGCTGGAGGTGGAGTCCAGCAGCTGCTGGGCCCACGAAAGCTGGGCGACCACGGCGTCGCGGCAGGTGCCGCCGCCGTATCGGTAGTCGAGGTCACGCAGGGCCTTGGTGGCGGCCTGGATCTGCTGCACATCGGTCATGCCGATGCGCGCCGGAGCCGGAGTCTGGGCGTTGGCGGGCGCCCAAGCGCTGTCTTCGGTGCCGAACACCGCGGCGCCCATGGTCACCGCGGCTGCGTGGGACAGGAACTTCCGACGCTTCACCGATTCGTCCTCCTCAGCTTCCAGGGCGTTCGTCGCTTTCGCGACCCGCATCGCGGTCGCCCCGTCGTAGGCGAGGCCCATGTAGCCCCGCGGGATGCCGAGCC
This sequence comes from Saccharopolyspora terrae, assembly GCF_004348435.1. Lineage (NCBI taxonomy): Bacteria > Bacillati > Actinomycetota > Actinomycetes > Pseudonocardiales > Pseudonocardiaceae > Saccharopolyspora > Saccharopolyspora terrae. The sequence continues at coordinate 18,751 of NZ_SMKS01000039.1, forward strand.
CGTCGGCTATTCGGGCCAGCACGTCATACGCCATGACCTGCCGACCCTTGAGGATCTCGGACACCTCGGACTGGGATTGGCCCGTCGAGGCGGCGATCTGCCGCTGCGAGACCCCGTGCCGGCGCAGTTGCCGGTAGACCTCGCTGACGTCTCGCCGGGCCAGCGCATCCCGCATCTCCCGCTCGTTCCAGACGTCGGGAGTAACGGGCGAGCCGCCAGATCCGATGATGTTCATTTGACCCCCTGACGCTCTCAAACGGGCGTTGCTCGCAGAGTAAGCGCACTGCGGCAACTCGGTGAAGCCCGTATCGGTAGAGGTGATCGGTTGCGGTGAAGTCCGCTTACCGCTCGTCGCGGCCTTCGGTCCGGTCGTCGCCTGTCCTCTAGGCGAAGCGACCGCCAGGCATCAATGTAGTCATCAGCAAGCAGCGAGCACAGACGGGATCTGGGGCACAGACGATGGACATTCGAGCGACGAACTCGCGGCAGGAGGGTGACGGAACCCCGCACGTTCCGGAACCCGCCGACCGCCGTCGCTGGTGGCACGTCGACTGCCGCGATGTCGCGAACGCGCATCGGAACCTGGCCGTGCTCGTCAACAGGGACAAGGTGGTGCTCGTCGGACCGCCCGGCCACGCCGCGGAACTCGAAAGCCGTGGTGCGGCTCAGTTGTCGATGGCGTTGCGGGATGCCGCAACGCAGGCGAGAAAGTGACGGTGGACGTCTCATGGACGAGATCCTGGGGCAGGTGTTGCGCAGCGCGGTGCGTGAGCGGCTCGATGTTCTTTCCGAGCTCGCCGACCGCGCGGACGCCTCCTCCCTGCTCTCCGTGGCGCGCTCCGAACTCCCGCGGCTGACCGCGGGATGGCGGGCGCTGCTCACCGCGCACGAAGCCGACGAGAAGGGCAACTGCCCAGAGTGCTCCGGACGTCGACGCCCAACGAAAGCACCGTGCTCGGTGTGGGAATCGGCCTACGAACACCTGATCGCAGGAGCCCTCGCACCCCGTCCCGCACGGCACCAGCGACCGGCGCACGCTTTGCAGCCGGCCACGCCGGTGCCGTAAGCCGGCGGACTCGGACCCGGACAGCAGCACCTCCTCCCCGACCCGGGACCGAGCAACCGCCAGGTGGCGGCCGATGAGCGCTTAGTCGCGAATCCCCGACCCCGGCCAACGCGAGTCGGCCGCCACCAAGCTCCACCGCTGTGACAACACAAGACTTCCGCGGGCCGGTGCTGACGCACTCCCCTCCCCCCGACCGGTACCGGTCCGCGGACTCCAACCACTCCGGATCACCGTTTCCCCGGACGGCCCGGAGCTGGAAAAGGCCCTGGACGCGATCTCCCCGACTCGCGCCCAGGGCCTTTCCTTATTTCGGGTTTCGGGTCGGTCGTCTCCCGGTGCCGGTCGTGTTCTGGTGTTCGGCGAGGTCTTGGGGTTCTGCTCACGGACACGACTCCGTGGTCGTTCTGCTCGGCGGTGCCAGAAGCGGAACCTGAGCGGCGCTGTGGACTCCGCACGCCACGACTTATGTATGCCCAATACACGGCGTCGAGGCGTGCTCGCCACAGCACCGCTCAGAACCCGCGGCGGCGCAAGTGCCTTAGGTGGGGTACTGAGAAACCGGCTTCGCCGGTTGCCTGACGTCCGCTCGTTCGTTCTTCTACTTCCGGCGAAGTCTTGCCCGTTCGGCGAAGTCCGGTTCCAGGCGTAGTCCCTCTCTGGGTGAAACTCCGCGTGGTGTGGGGACGTTCGGGGGTTCGATCAGCTGGGTGCGGTCTGCGGGGACCATGGCCCAGGGTTGGCGCGGGCCCAGGAGCGGTGAGTAGACCGGGACGAAACCCTGGTCCAGCAGCGAGATGGCGAAGTCGATCGCCACGTGGCCGCGCGGGTCCAGCACTCCGGTGCCCTGCCAGGGCAGCAGGCCCGAACCGCCGAGGTAGGTGAAGCCGAGGCATCCCTGCCGGACCGCGCTGAGCGTCAACCGCACCCGGTTCGGGAACATCCGCTCGTAGCCGAACTCCTCGTCGACCTGCATCGTCGCCATGTACCGGATGACCGTGTGCCACGCGCGGCGCAGCACCGCGCGTCGTCCCTGCCGGACCTCGGCGGAAGCGCTGGGATCGCTGACGTTGTAGATGTCGGCGTACAGGGCGGCCGACCACTCCAGCCGATCGGTGCCCGCCGGGACCGTCACCGGAACCGAGTACACCAGCGACATCAGGATTTCCCGGAACAGCCCGATCACGTGCGGCGCGAACTCCGCCTCCGCCATCGCCCAGTCGTGCACCGCTTCCAGGGTGCGCAGCGGGTTGTCGGTGATGTCGAAGTCGCGCAGCCGATCGCTGAGGAGCTTCCGGTAGTTCGCGATCCGGCGGGCGCGCTCGGCGGGCAGGCCCGGACCGAGCCGCTGCTCGGCGACCTCGTCGATGTCGGCCACCGTCGTCCGGTCCCCGATGCCGACGAGATCCACGTACTCGCGCAGCTTCCGCTGGTAGGCGTCGGCGATCGCGGCCGGCCTGCTCCGGAAGTGCCTGCCGTCGGTGAGGATGTTGAAGTGCAGCCCCGGCGGGTGCACGGCCGCGACCGCGCGCTGCATCTCCCGCAGCCGCGCCATCGCGCCCAGCTCCGCCAGGTCCGGCAGCGGACCGGACGCCTTGAGCCGGTTCAGGCACTGCTTGACCGGGAACCCCAGCAGCACCACGTCGATCGGCTCCCCCGCGCGCACCGGGGTTTCGGCGTCCCGCTTGAGGTCGGCGAGCCGGTAGTTGGCGCGCGAACCCTTGATGAACTGCTTGCGGGTCAGCACGTGGTGCAGCGCGGCGAGGACCCGCTCGACGTCGCCCGGGTGCTCGTCCAGGCCGAACTTCGCGATCGCGCCACGGCCGGTGCGCTGCGCGGCCCGGTCGGTGTCGGCGACGATCGAGTCCACGATGGACTGCGTCTCGCCCTCGGTGAGGTGCACCGCCCAGCGGCCGGCCAGCCGGTTCCGGCGCATCGCGCCGATCTGCAGCTCCTCCAGGGAATGCGTGTTGGACAGCTTCGGCCCGCCCGGAGCGCTGGGGCGCGTCTCGAAGGTGCCGATCACCGCGGCGTCGTCGGCGGCCGGGGCGTCCGGCCGCCGCTGCGCGGCCAGGCCCGGGATCTCGACGGCGACCGGCAGCGCGTCGCCGAACTCCGCGCGCACCGCCGTCCTGTTCTCCCCCTCGTCGTCGAAGACCGCGACGACGTCCAGCCCGCCGAGGGCGCGGATCCGCTCCGCCTTGACCTCGGCGATCGGCCGGGAGACGTCGCTCGGCACGACCAGCAGCGTCGCGTCCGGCACACCGGCGTCGGCCAGCAGCTCGGCGGTGATCCCGCGGAACCGCTCCTTGCGGGCGGTGCAGAACACCACCTGGCCCCCGGCGTCCTGGACGTCCCAGACGAAGCGGGCGAGACCGGCGTTGACGCTGTCGGTGCGCAGCCGCTCGCGCGGCCGGGATTGGAAGGCGCGCAGGAAATCACCGCGCAGCCCGTCCCAGTCCACCGCCGGGTAGCGCTCACCGAGCCCCGAGGAGCGCACGAAGTTCTCCCAGCTGCCGGGCAGGTGCGTCGGCAGAACCGGAAGCGTGGCCGGACCGGCCAGTTCGAGGATGCCGCCGGGCGCTCCCGGACGGGGACCGGAGATGGCGCGGGCCGCGTCGGTGATCCGCTGCAGCGGGATCAGCCCGCACAGGTCGACGTCGATGACCACGGCGGGACGCGGGGCGTCCGGGTTCCACCGGCGCTCGCGGGTGCCCTGCTGGACGCGGTCGAGCACCGACTTGAGCACGCTGTCCTGGCTCTCCGGCACGGTGTGCGCGTAGCTCTGCAGCGGCTGCTCACCGGAGAGCAGCTCGGCGGTGTGCGGCGCGAGGTAGCGCAGCTCCTCGCCGATGACCCGCCGCACCGCGTCGCGCACTTCGCGGCCGCGGTCACCGGCGCGCAGCGAGGCGAAGCCCTCGCCCAGCCGTTCCAGCGTGCTGACCAGCGCCCGGACCCCGGTGGTGACCTCCGCGCGGCTCGGCTCCGCGGTGATCCGCTCGTGGTCGGTGACCACGATCCGGCCGGTGGCCTGCAGCTCCGGCGAGAGCTCGACGGCGAAACCCGTCTCGTCCAGCGCGAAGAGGCCGAGGCCGTGGGTGTCCAGCGCCAGCCGGAACACCCGCAGCAGCGGCCGCACGAAGTGCTCCAGGAAGTGGTCGAGCTCGTCCTCGCGGCGCGCGAACCGGTTGTCCAGCACGACGCGCAGCAGCTTCGGGGTGCCGTCGGAGTCCGGGTGCAGCAGCGCGTCGAGGTCGGCGGCGATCGTGCCGCCCGGGTGCCCGGGGTGCGCGGGGGCCGGGTCGATGACCCGCAGCAGCGCGGTCGTCCCGGTGCCGGTGTCGACCACCGCGCCCGGCACCGGCTGGGTCGCGCAGTGCATCCGCAGTTCCGGGTCGCCGGCGACGACCGAGGCGAACCGCTCCCAGCCGCGCAGCGCGCGCAACGCCTGGTCGCGGGAGTCGATGGCCTGCACGCGCACGGCGCGCTCCCGTCGGCCGACGGTCACCCCGGCTTCGGGGAACGGCACCTTCGGCCCGGCCCCGGGACCGCGCAGCGAGGCGAGCACCCGGTGCGCCAGTTCGCGGTCGGTGCCGCAGACCAGGTCGACGCGCTCGGCCGGAACCTCGGTGACCCGCGGTGGTGCGCTGCGCTCCGGGCTCAGCGAGCCGGTGAGCCGGTTCAGCCAGGCCGCGTCGAAAACCCTCCTGGTCCGCCGTAATCGGACCAGCGCGCGGTACAGATCGGCCCAGGTCGCCTCCGCGCCCAGCGGGATCCCGGTGCCGACACCGGCCAGCAGCAGATCGCCGTCGGGGGCCTGCTCGACCCAGAGCCCGTAGCCCCCGGCGGTGAGCAGGTCGTTCGCCTCGGCGACGGTGAGCAGGCGCCAAGGTCCCGGGGCGGGAATACCGTCCACCGGCCAGTCGTCCTGCGCGGAGTCCTCCAGCAACGGCAGGTCCGTCTCGGCCTGTCGAGCCGTCACCGCTTCCCGGGCCGTCACGGGGCTGAGCGGACGGTCTCGGCACTCCGGCGGGGGACCCCGGGTGCGGCGAGCAGACGTGGGGCAGCCGTGCAGTAACCCACAATGACCTTTCTGTCACGGAGAATGACGACTCTCGTCACACTAGATAGCGACCCTCCGCGTTGACAACATGACTCAATGCATACCGGTTTCCTGTAACGCTCACGGATCACCAGGCCGAATGGGGTTTTCACCCGCATGGGATGTAACACTTGGCCTAGGTCAAGTGACGCCTAACGAATTCACCCTTTCGCCTCACGGCGTCGGCGGCATGTCCGATACGCACGGATGTCGGCCCACCAGCAGACTGGTCGGCACAACTCCAAAAACACAGGGAGTCGCATTGCCTGCAGAAATAGCACCGCTGCGGCGCAAGCCCGTGCAGCAGCGGAGTGCCCAACGAGTGGAGAAGATGCTCGCCGCCACGGCCGGCCTCATCGACGAGGTGGGCTACGACGGATTAACAACCACCCTCATCGCGGAACGGGCGGGCGTCGCGGTCGGATCGCTGTACCAGTTCTTCCCGGACAAGCGCGCCGTCGTGCAGGAGCTGACGCTGCGCAACCTGGACCGCTTCGTGCGGACGGTGTCCAGCCGCTTCGAGCAGCTGGAGCTCGCGCACTGGTGGGATGCCGTGGACGCGGTCTTCGACACCTACCTGACCATGCACCGCGAGGTCCTGGGGTTCAGCCGCTTGCACTTCGGGGACGTGGTCGACCTGCGGCTGCTCGACCCGAGCAAGGACAACAACGCGGTCATCGCGGAGAAGCTGACCGGGCTGATCGCCGAGGAGTTCCAGCTCGACCCGGCCGACCTCGCCCTGCCGCTGACCGTGGCCGTCGAAGCCGCGGACGCCGTGCTGCACCTGGCGTTCCGGCGCGATCCCCACGGCGACCAGGCCATGCTGGCCGAGGCCAAGGACCTCGTCCGCGGATACCTGTCCAACCGGATCACACAAGGAGAGCGGATGAGCTCGACCGTGGTCGAGCGGACGATCATGCCGAGTTACCCGAACGACCTGCCCTCCCCCCGATAAGTCGGCACCTCCTCGACGGCCCAGACCCCGCCGTCGATCAGGTGGTACCGGTTGAACCGCTCCGCGAGCTCCCCCGCCTTCGCGTGCCGGAACCAGACCCGGTCCCCGATGCGCAGGCCGCGCGCCGGCGCACCGGTCACCGGTGTCTGCACCTCACCGGCACCCTCAGGCCCGAGAAGATCCAAACCGTTCGGCCAGTGCGGTGCCGGGACGCGGTCCGCCCCGGGCGGTCCCGAAGCGATGTAGCCGCCGCCGAACAACGTCGCGATGCGCCCTGCCGGTCGGTGCACGACGGGCAGGGCGTAGAGCACGGCCGGCCGCGGCTGGAAGGCGCGGTAGGCGTCGAACAAGGTCGGGCCGATCAGCCCGGAACCCGCCGCGACCTCGGTGATGATCCCGTCCTCCACCGCGGTCCGCTCCAGGCTGCCGGTGCCGCCGCCGTTGACGAACTCCAGATCCGCGACCTCGCGGACCTCGCGCACCACCGCCGCGCGCCGCTGCGCCAGCTCGGCGGCGGAGCGGCGCTGGATGCCGCGCAGCAGCGCCCCGCGCAGCGGCCTGCCGGGAGGGGCGTCACCGAGCCCTGCGATCTGGCCCTCGTAGGCCATCAGCCCGACCAGCTGGAATCCCGCGCGCCGCTGGGCGGCTTCGGCGAACCGCCGCACCTGCGCCGGGGTGTGCAGCGGAGATCGGCGAGTGCCGATGTGCACCCCGGGCACCGGCCGCCACGAGGCGTCGACCTCGACGCACAGCCGGATGTCCGGCCGGTCGCTCCCGACCGCGGCGTCGATGAGGTCCAGGTGATCGGTCGAGTCGACCATGACGCTGATCGCCGCCGCGGCGGACGGGTTCGCGGCGAGCTCCCTCAGCGCGGAGCGGTCCGCGGTCGGGTAGGCGACCAGGATGTCGTCGCTGAGGCCTTCGCCGTGCAGCCACAGGGCTTCGGCCAGGGAGTAGCACATCAGGCCCGAGTAACCGTCGATCCGCAGCGCGCGGGCGATGAGTTCCCGGCACCGGACGGATTTCGTGGCGATCCGGATCGGCACGCCTGCCGCGCGGCGCACCATGTCCTGGGCGTTGTGGTCGAAGGCTGCCAAGTCCACCGCTACGAACGGGGCCTCGATTTCGCTGGTGATCTCGTCGATCCGGCGCACGCCGCCAACCGTATGCCGATGGGCCTTGTTATGTGAATCGGTTTCACATAACTTCAGCCCATCGCGCCGACCACCTCACCCATTGGAGGCCCGGCATGCAGCGTGATCCGGCCACGGCACGGCCGTGGACCAACTGGGGACGCACGACCACCGCGCACCCGGCGCGGGTCGTCGCCCCGCGAGACACCGCCGAAGCCGCCGAGGCGATCCGCGCCGCGAGCCGGGAGGGCCTGCGAGTGCGGCCGATCGGGTCCGGGCACTCGTTCTCCGCCGTGGCCTCGCCGGAATCCGGTGTGGCGCTGAACCTCCGGCACTGGTCGGGGATCATCCACGCCGACCCGTCGACCGGCCTGGTCACCGCGCACGGCGGCACTCCGCTGCACGTGCTCAACGCCGAACTGGACTCGCTGGGCCTGGCGATGGCCAACCTCGGCGACATCGACCAGCAGACCGTCGCCGGCGCCATCTCCACCGGAACGCACGGCACCGGAGCCGGTCTCGGCGGTCTGGCCACGCAGGTGGAAGCGCTGGAACTGCTGCTCGCCGACGGCACCGAGGTGCGCTGCTCGCCGACCGAGAACCCCGAGCTCTTCGCCGCGGGCAGGCTCGGACTGGGCGCGCTCGGCGTGATCACCACCGTGACGCTGCGCTGCGTCCCGGCGTTCACGCTGGCGGCCGAAGAACGCCCGGCGCTGCTGGAGGAGGTGCTCGCCGACTTCCACGGGCTCGCCGAGGCCAACGACCACTTCGAGTTCCACTGGTTCCCGCACAGCCGCAACGCCATGGTCAAGCGCAACAACCGGCATCCGGGACCGCCGCGCCCGCTGCACCCGGTGCGGCACTTCCTGGAGTACGAGGTGATGGAGAACCGCCTGTTCGGCGCGGTCTGCGGGATCGGGAAGGCCGCTCCCGCGCTGGTCCGGCCGCTGAACCGGTTCTGCGCCGCGACCTGGTCGGCCCGCAGCTACCAGGACCGCTCGTTCCGGGTGTTCACCACGCCGCGCCGGATTCGGTTCGTGGAGACCGAGTACGCGTTCCCCCGCGAGATCGTCCCGGACGTGGTGCGCGAACTGCGCGAGGTCGTCGGGCGGCTGGCCGACCCGGTGATGTTCCCGGTGGAGGTGCGAGTCGCCCGGGCCGACGACGTGTGGCTGTCCACCGCGCACGGCCGCGACACCGGCTACATCGCGGTGCACCAGTTCCTGGGAATGCCCCACCAGCACTTCTTCGACGCCTTCGAGGCGATCGCCCGGGACGCGGGCGGGCGACCGCACTGGGGGAAGATGCACCGCCTGGACGCGGCCGCGTTGTCCGGCATTTACCCCCGGTTCAACGAGTTTCGGCAGGTCCGCGCCTCGGTGGATCCGGGCGGGATCTTCCACAACTCGTACCTGGACCGCGTCCTGGGGCCTGTGGATAACCCGAACTGATTACCCCGCCGCGGCGCGCACCGCGTCGGTGATCGCAACGTCACCGCCGACGAGTTCCAGAGCCCGTCCGGCGGTCCCCGGTTCGCGCAGCAGGGCCGCCAGAACGGCGGCCACGTCGCGGCGCGTGACCGCGTCCCGGCCGACCTCCTCGGCGAGCGTGACCCGGCCGGTGGGCTCGTCGTCGGTGAGCCGTCCCGGGCGCAGGATTGTCCACTGGAGATCGCGGCTCCGCAGGTCCTCCTCGGCCGCCCGCTTGGCGTCCAAATAGGCCCCGAACACCGGGTCCACGTCCGGCGGGTTAGGGGTGCGGGTGCCCATCGAGCTCACCTGCACGAAACGTCGAATTCCGGCCTGTTGACAGGCATCCGCGAGCAGGGCGGAGGCTCCGCGGTCCACTGTGTCCTTGCGCGGAGCGCCGCTGCCCGGGCCCGCTCCCGCGAGGAAGACGGCGGCGTCCACTCCGGACAGCCGGCCCGCCAGCTCGGCCGCTTCGGCGCTCTCCAGATCGAGCACCAGGGGCTCGACGCCGTCGGCTTCGAGGTCGGCCGCGTGGTCGGGGTTGCGGATGATTCCGAGGACCTGATCGCCCCGTTCGGAGAGCAGTCGGCCGAGCGGCCGAGCGATCTTCCCGTGGGCTCCGGCGATGACGATGCGCATGTCCCCACGGTATGCCCGATGCCGTTGCTCAACCGTTCAAGCACGGCCTGTGGACAACTCGCGATTTCTGGGGATAACCCACCTGTGGACACACCTGTGGACAACTCCGGGAGAAGCCTCGATCGGAGTCGGCGGACGGAGCCCGCCCACGCTGCGCGGTAGCGTGGTCCGGGCGGGCATCCGTCCGCTTCTTCCCCCTCCAGCAGGCAACCCCCCGCCCACCGGTTGTAAGTGCAGTTCCAGCTGAAGCCCCCCGGTCCAACTGGAACTGCGGCCCCCAGGGGCCTTCAGCTGCGCGACGGCGCTGGAGCTTCAGCCGACAGCAGTTGCTGGTAGACGACCTCGTTCACCCATCGCGAGACCGCGGTGTGCTCGACCGGCGGTGCGTCGTCGAGGCTGTGCCCCGGAAGTTCTTCGCGCACGTCGTCACCGTCGGCGCTGAGCACCGCGATGCCGAACTGGCGGGCGCGGATCAGGCAGGTCTCGGCGAAGTCCGGCGCGACGGCCACGCTGCGCGGCACGACGATCGCCGCGTTGACGAAGCGGGCGAACGGCACCGCCGCGGTCAGCGCGGTGCGCCAGTGGCGCGCCGGCGCGAGGACTCCGGTGATGCGGGCCGCGGGCGGTGGCACCCGGCCGTCCATCTCGGGCCAGACCCAGGTGGCGATCTCCGCGCGGTCCAGGACCGGACCACTGGCGAAGACCAAGCGTTCGGCGTGGGCGTCGGGCACCAGTTCCGCGGTGGCGATGATCTGGCGTCCGAGCAACTTGACCGGCGGCAGCACGCTGCCGGTCCAGCCCATCGCGTCCACCGATCGCTGGGCGAGCCGGCCCATGGAGGCGGCCTGCCCCAGCGGCGACCGGACCTGCGTGGTCGAGCAGGCTCTGAGCTCGTCTTCGGACCAGGCATGTCCCGGCATTGCGGTCACAGCGTTCCGCCTCCCTCGCGCTACGTGCACTCCGCGACTTCAACTTCCCCCGGCCACCGGTGCGGGGGCCACGTTGACTAAAACAGCTCCGAGGCGGTTCTGCGCTGCTCATCGGGGGTCGCTGCGATCGGCGGCGGGCAGCTGTCGGTGACCGGTCGACGAATGACATGGGGGCTTCAGCCCCGCCATGCGGCCAAACAGGTGATCCCTACCCGACACCTGCACGACAACGCCTTCCGCCCATCATTTATGGCCTTGAAAATCCGCGCATGATATCTGCGCCGGTCACGCAACCTGCACAAATGTACAGTTGACGGATTATTCGACCAGTAAGCGGAAAATTGTTCATCGATGTAGCGCGTCGAGGTTGACCCGTTCGCCCTCTGCCAGCCGCTGCCGGATGCCGTCGGCCGCGGGCAGCAACGAGCGGACGAGCCGGGTGACGTCGGCCCGGACGCTGTGGGCGACCACGCCGAGCGCCGCGACCACCGTTCCCGACGCGTCGTGGACGGGCACGGCCACCGAGCAGTTCCCGAGCGTCATCTCCTCGTTGGCGGAGGCATAGCCGCGGGTGCGCACGCCCTGCAGCTCGCGGCCGAGCCGGCCGGGCTCGGTGATCGTGTAGGCGGTGTGCCGGGACAACCCGGTCTCGCAGCAGGAGTGCAGAACGCTCGCGGGCGCGTGCGCGAGGAGGACCTTGCCAACCCCGGTCGCGTGCAGCGGCAGCCGTCCACCGGTCCTGGAGACGATCGGCACAGCCCTGGGCGTCGTGAGCTTCTCCACGTACACGGCGTCGAGCTCGTCCCGGACCGCCAGGTGCACGTTGTCGTGAGTGGTTTCGCACAGCTCCTGCATGTAGGGCAGCGCGGCTTCGCGCAGCCGCCCGTTCACCGGGGCCAGCAGGCCGATCTCCCAGAGCCGCAGCCCGATGACGTACCGCCCGTCGGGGTCGCGCTGCAGCGCACCCCAGAGCTCAAGCTCGCGCACCAGCCGGTGCGCGGTGGCCAGCGGGATGTCGGCCCGCTGCGCGATGCCCGTCAAGGTCAGCCGAGGGTGCTCCACGTCGAAGGCGGTGAGCACGCTCAAGGCACGAGCCGTCACCGACCGCCCAGGATCCCGACTGTTTCCCGCCACGAGGCCACCTCCGAGCCACAACCCCCAGCCGGACTCCCCCACCCCAGCACAAGAACCACCCAACACCAAGAAAGATCACGAAAAGATTTCGCTCAACGCTGAACCCCACAAACAACCCCAAACAGACCAAGAACGAGCCCAGGAGGAGAGGACAGGTGGGGAGGGAGACGACACGAGGCCGAAGGCCGAGCACAAGACTTCACGTGAGCAGGCCGAGAAAGGATCAAGGCGACGACCAGGAAGAACGAGCCCAGCCGCACCGTGGGGGGCATGGGGGGTCGACCCCCCAACACAATCGAGAAAGCCCCTCCCGGCGAAGCATGAGCCGGGAGGGGCTTTCGAGTGGGCGAGGAGGGAGTTGAACCCTCACGTCCTTTCGGACACACGGACCTGAACCGTGCGCGTCTGCCATTCCGCCACTCGCCCGTGGCACGATGAGAAGCTTAACTTGCCGCTTTTCACCGCTGGGCACCGGGGTGAGCTTTCGCTTTTCCCTGCTGCCCTGTTGGCGAAAAGAAGATTAGCACGGCCCTGAGAGGGGCCTGCGCAGGGGGGTCAGGAAGTTGGGAGCAGGGCGGTGTCTCGGGCCGTGGGCCCAGATACGATGGTCGGCAGAAGTCGTACGCGTGGAGGGATATTGCCGTGGGCCTCGTGCAGCGCTTTGAGCGCCGGATCGAAGGCATCGTCGGTAATGGCTTTGCGCGCGTGTTCGGCGGGAACGTAGTTCCGCAGGAAGTCGCCCAGGCCTTGCAGCGAGATGCTGAACTGAAGGTCAGGGAGCTTGCCGGTGGTCGGTTGCTCGCTTGTAACCACTACGTTGTGCAACTGAGCCCGTCGGACCATGATCGGCTCACCGGCGATGAGGACCGGGTGACGGACCTCCTCGCCGACTGCGTTCAAGAGCACCTCACCGAGCAGGGGTGGGACACATATGGTGACGTCGTAGTCTCCCTGGAGCGCTCTGAAACGCTGCACACGGGACAGTTTCGAATCAGTTCGACCGTCGACCCCGATGTAACTCGACGGCCGACACAACCGCGTACCGCAGGAGACCGACCCATGAGCCAGCCACCAGGCCACTACCCCCAGGGAGATCCGTACAACCAGCAGGGGCAGTACGGCTACGACCAGGGATACGGCCAAGGCCAGGACCCCAACTACGGCTACGGTCAGCAGCCCGGCTACGACCAGCAGGGTTATGGCCAGCAGCAGGGCTACGGTCAGCAGCCCGGCTACGACCAGCAGGGCGGGTACGGCCAGCCGCCGCAGCCCGGCTACGACCAGGGTTACGGCCAGCAGCCCGGCTACGACCAGGGCTACGGCCAGCCGCCGCAGCAGCCCGGTTTCGACCAGGGTTACGGGCAGCCGCCGCAGCAGGGATTCGACCAGGGCTACGGCCAGCCGCCGCAGCCCGGCTACGACCAGGGTTACGGCCAGCCCCAGCAGGGCTATGACCAGGGCTACGCACAGCAGCCCGGTTTCGACCAGGGTTACGGCCAGCCCCAGCAGGGCTTCGACCAGGGCTACCCGCAGCAGCCCGGTTTCGACCAGGGCTACGGCCAGCCGGGTGGTGCCTACCCGCAGAGCGCTCCGGGCGGTTTCCCGGACCAGGGCGGCTACGGCCAGCCCGGCGGTGGCTACCCGCAGAGCGCACCGGGCGGTTACCCGGCCGGTGGTCCTCGTGGTCAGATGACCGCCACGCTGCACCTGGACGACGGTTCGAACCGCTCGTACACGCTGCAGCAGGGCTCGAACATCATCGGCCGCGGACAGGAGGGCCAGTTCCGCCTTCCCGACACGGGGGTCTCGCGCAAGCACATCGAGATCACCTGGGATGGTCAGAGCGCGATGCTGGCTGATCTCGGTTCGACAAACGGCACCACGGTGAACGGCACTCCGGTGCAGACTTGGCAGTTGGCAGATGGTGACGTGATCAGGGTCGGGCATTCGTCCCTGGTCTTCCGCGCCCAGCAGGGCTGAGCGCGGTTCGGCGATCCCCGAATACGAGTAGGAGCGTTCACAACAAGTGCCGGAGCTGGTTATTCAGCTGACCAGAGCAGGGTTTCTCGCCCTGCTCTGGTTGTTCGTGCTGGCTGCGCTTCGCGTGGTTCGTTCAGATCTCTACTCCGCGTCGGGGATGCGAGTCCCGATGCCAGGTGCGAGTCGGGCCCCGGGCAAAGCCCGGGGCAAGAGCAAGGCGCCCCGCCAGATGGTGGTGACGCACGGCGCTCTCGCCGGCACGCGCATTTCCCTGGACGGCCGGCCGATCCTGATCGGCCGAGCCGATGACTCCACGTTGGTGCTGGACGACGACTACGCGTCGACCCGGCACGCTCGGTTGTCGCTTCGCGGCTCCGATTGGTACGTGGAGGATCTAGGCTCCACTAACGGCACATACCTCGATCGGGCGAAGGTCACGGGACCGACCAAGGTCCCGCTCGGCGTTCCGATCAGAATCGGCAAGACGGTGATCGAGCTGCGCTCATGACCCTCGTCCTTCACTACGCAGCCCGCAGCGACCGCGGCCTGGTGCGCTCCAACAACCAGGACTCGGTCTATGCCGGCCCACGACTACTCGCCCTCGCGGACGGCATGGGTGGACATGCCGCCGGTGAGGTCGCCAGCAAGGTCGTCATCGCGGCGTTGGCGCCGTTGGATGATGACGAGCCAGGTGACGACCTGCTCGGACAGCTCCGCGGTGCGGTGCTGGACGGCAACAGCGCGATCGCCGAACTGGTGGCCAACGACCCGGAGCTGGACGGGATGGGCACCACCCTCACCGCTGTGCTGTTCGCAGGCAGCAAGCTGGGTCTGGTGCACATCGGCGACTCCCGCGCATACCTGGTCCGCGACGGCGAGCTGACCCAGATAACCCACGACGACACCTTCGTGCAGTCGCTGATCGACGAAGGCCGGATCACCGAGGAGGAGGCCGCCAACCACCCGCAGCGCTCGCTGCTGCTGCACGCGTTGACCGGCCACGAGGTGGAACCGAGCCTGGCGATTCGCGAGGCTCGCGCGGGCGATCGCTACCTGCTGTGCTCCGACGGCCTGACCGGCCCGGTGAGCACGGAGACGATGGCGGAAGCCCTGCGCATTCCGGATCCGCAGCAGTGCGCGGACCGGATGATCGAGCTGGCGCTCAAAGGTGGCGGTCCGGACAACGTGACCGTGATCATCGCCGACGTCGTCGACGTCGAGTTCGGCGACGACGCCCCCATAGTCGGGGGTGCGGCGGGAAATGGCGATGAGCATCCGCAACCCGATTCGTCGGCGGCGCGCGCTTCCGCGGTGACCATGCCGCGGCCGCAGCCGAAGCGTTTCGAGCCCACCTCACCTCCGGCGGAGAAGCCGCGCAAACGGCGCTGGCTGACCTCGCTGGTGGTGGCCTGCGGCGTGCTCATCGTGTTGGCGGCTGTCGCGCTGGTTGGGCGTTGGTGGGTGCTCAACCAGTACTACATCGGCGTGAACCGCGCCGATGAGGTCGTGATCTACCAGGGCGTTCAGGGATCCACGCTGGGCGTGGCGCTGAACTGGCAGGTCGAGACCTCCTGCCCGCCGGACTCCGCCAAGGACTGCCAGCCGATCAAGCTGGACGACCTGCAGGAAGCGCAGCGTCCCGACGTGCGCAACGGCATCACCGAGGTCAACGGCCTCACCGAGGCGCGGGAGGCGATGCGGCGGCTGCGGATGACCGCGCTGCTGCCGGAGTGCCAGACGCCCGAGCCTTCGGTGCCCACGGTTCCGCCCGTCCCGGGTGCCCCCGTTCCGGGTGCGCCGACACCGCCTCCTCCCGGTCAGCCGCAGGTGCAGCCCACGCCGGGTGCGCCGGTGCCCGGTCAGGCCCTGCCGCCGGAGTCCTCGGCGGCGGACGCCACGCCGCTGCAACCGGAGGAGCCGAAGCCTGGCGTGAACTGCCGGACGGTGAGTTGATGTCCGAACCGGCCGCTACGACCGGAGCAGTCAACGGGGCCCCCCGAGTCAACACTCGGCGGGGCACCGAACTGTTCATGCTCGTTTTCTCCGCGATCATCGTGACCGCGGCGTTGATCGTGGTGGAGGTTTCGCAGGAGCAGACCCTCACCCGTGAGCTGCTGTTCTACGGGGTCGCGTTCCTGATCCTCTACGGCGCCGCGCACTTCGGCGTGCGCTACTTCGCGCCGTACGCCGACCCGTTGATCCTGCCGCTGGTGGCGTTGATCAACGGGCTCGGTCTGGTGATGCTGCACAGGCTGGACCTGGCCCCGGTCGTCGGGGCGCCGTACACGCCGAAGCAGATCCTCTACACCACCGCAGGCGTGGCGATGTTCATCCTCGTCCTGTGGCTGGTGAAGGACCACCGCACGCTCGCGCAGTACGGCTACACGTGCGGTTTCGTCGGGATCGCGCTGCTGGCGCTGCCCGGTGTGCTGCCGGCGAGCATCTCGGAGGCCAACGGCGCGAAGCTGTGGGTCAACCTGGGTTTCATCTCGATCCAGCCGAGCGAGTTCGCCAAGATCCTGCTGCTGATCTTCTTCGCCTCGTTCCTGGTGGGCAAGCGCGAGCTGTTCACCACGGCGGGCAAGCGGTTCCTCGGCGTGGACTGGCCGCGTCCGCGTGACCTGGGCCCGGTGCTGGTCGCCTGGGTCCTGTCGATCGGCATCGTGGTTCTGGAGAAGGACCTGGGCACCTCGCTGCTGTTCTTCGGCATCGTGCTGGTGATGATCTACATCGCCACCGAGCGCGCGGTGTGGGTCGGCCTCGGCCTGACGATGTTCGCGGTGGGCGCGATCATCGCCTTCAACCTCTTCTCGCACGTCCAGGTCCGGGTGAACACCTGGCTCGACCCGATGATGCGGGTGGCCGACGGCGAGTCCGACCCCGGCTACCAGCTGCGCACCGGCCTGTTCGGGATGGCCCACGGCGGCATCCCGGGTTCGGGTCTGGGCAGCGGGATGCCGAACATCACGCCGCTGTCGTTCAGCGACTTCATCATCCCGGCGCTGGGCGAGGAGCTCGGCCTCATCGGGCTGATGTCGTTGCTGCTGGTCTACGTGCTGCTGATGATGCGCGGGCTGCGCAGCGCGCTGGCGGTGCGCGACTCCTTCGGCAAGCTGTTCGCCGGCGGTCTGTCGTTCACCATCGCGCTGCAGCTGTTCGTGGTCGCCGGCGGTTCGACGGGCCTGATCCCGATGACCGGTCTGACGGCGCCGTTCCTGGCGGCCGGTGGTTCGTCGATGCTCGCCAACTACGTGCTGATCGCGCTGCTGCTGCGGGTGTCCGACGCGGCCCGCCGCCCGCAGGCCCCGGCCAAGCCCAAGCCGAAGCAGGCGCCGATCGCTGAAGCGCATACGGAACTGGTGGAGCGTCCCCGATGAACAAGCCGCTGCGCCGAGTGGCGCTGGCCATGATGGCGATGGTCCTGCTGCTGATGGGCAACATGACCTACGTCCAGGTCATCAAGGCCGACGAGTACCGCGAGGACGCCCGCAACACGCGCACCCAGCTGGAGGAGTTCTCCCGGGAGCGCGGTCAGATCATCGCGTCCGGTCAGTCGCTGGCCAGCTCCACGCCGATCGAGCACGACCGCTACAAGTTCCAGCGGACCTACCCGAACGGCCCGCTGTACGCGCCGGTCACCGGGTTCTACTCATTCTTCTACGGGTCGAACGGCGTCGAGCGCGCCAACGACAAGATCCTCAACGGCACCGACGACAGCATGGCGTTCGGCCGGCTGTCGGACATGATCACCGGCAACACGCCGCGCGGCGGCAGCGTCGAGCTGACGATCAAGCCGGAGATGCAGCAGGTCGCCTACGACCAGCTGACGAAGAAGGGCTTCCAGGGTTCCGTGGTGGCGCTGAACCCGTCGACGGGCGAGATCCTGGCGATGGTCAACGCGCCGTCCTACGACCCGAACAAGCTCACCGGCCCGGACAACAACCAGGTCGCCGAGCAGTGGAACGCGCTCAACAACGCCGAGGGCAACCCGATGGCCAACCGGGCGGTCTCCGAGATCTACCCGCCCGGTTCGACGTTCAAGCTAATCACCACGGCCGCTGCGCTGGAGAACGGGTACAACCCGAACAGCCAGGTGCAGGACGCCGCGTCGATCACGCTGCCGCAGTCGTCGACGCAGCTGCCCAACTACGGCGGCAAGAAGTGCGCGGGCAACACGCTGACCGAGGCGCTGGCGCACTCCTGCAACACCGCGTTCGCCGAGATCGCGGGCAAGGTCGGCGCCGACAAGCTGCGCGAGACCGCGGCGTCGTTCGGCTTCGGCCAGGACCTGCAGATCCCGATGAGCGTGGCCAAGTCGGACCTGGGCCCGATGTCCGACGGCGCGTCGCTGTACCAGAGCGGCATCGGCCAGCGCGACGTGCGCGTCACGCCGATGCAGAACGCGATGATGGCCGCGACGATCGCCAACGGCGGCAAGGTGATGAAGCCGCAGCTGGTCAGCTCGACGAAGGCTCCCGACATGGAGGAGCTCGACTCCCTCCGGCCCGAGGAGCTCGGCCAGGCGGTCTCGCCGGACGTCGCGGGCAAGATCCGCGACATGATGATCAAGTCGGAGCAGAACACCAAGGGCTCCGGCAAGATCACCGGGATCGAGATCGCCTCGAAGACCGGTACCGCTCAGCACGGCGACCCCGGTGACCGGCCGCACGGCTGGTACGTCGCGTTCGCGCCGGCCGCCAACCCCACGATCGCCGTCGCGGTGATCGTGGAGAACGGCGGCGACGAGGGCGACGAGGCCACCGGTGGTTCGCTCGCAGCCCCCATCGGCCGGGAGGTCATCCGGGCCGGTTTGCGGGGAGGTGGCTGATCCGTGCTGACCACCGGCCAGTTACTCGCCGAGCGCTACCGCCTCGGCCGCCGCATCGCGGTCGGCGGTATGGGCGAGGTGTGGGAGGCGGTGGACGTCCGGCTGGACCGGACGGTGGCGGTCAAGGTGCTCAAGGCCGAGCTGTGCGGGGACGCCGAGTTCCTGCACCGGTTCCGCACCGAGGCCCGCACCACGGCGTCGCTGAACCACCCGGGAATCGCAGCGGTCCACGACTACGGTGAGACCGCTGCGGTCCCGGACGGTCCGGAGGACACCGCCTACCTGGTGATGGAGCTGGTCGGGGGAGAGCCGCTGGCGGCGATCCTGGCTCGGGAACGGCGGATCAACACCGATCACACGATGGACATGCTGGAGCAGGCGGGTCAGGCGCTGCAGGCCGCGCACGAACGCGGCCTGGTGCACCGGGACGTCAAACCCGGCAACATCCTGATCACCCCCGAGGGCAAGGTGAAGCTGACCGACTTCGGCATCGCCAAGGCGGCCGACGCGGCACCGGTCACCCGCAACGGGATGGTGATGGGAACGGCGCACTACATCGCGCCGGAGCAGGCGCTCGGCAGCGACGCGACACCGGCCAGCGACGTGTACTCGCTGGCCGTCGTCGGTTACGAGTGCCTGATGGGGCACCGCCCGTTTCTCTCCGAGAACGCGGTGACGGTCGCCATGATGCACATCCGCGACATCGCTCCACCGCTCCCGCCGGACGTTCCGCCGGGAGTGCGGGCGCTGATCGAGGCGACCCTGGTGAAGGACCCGCGCCGGCGCTACGCCGACGGCGGGGAGTTCGCCACCGCGGTCGCCGCAGTGCGCGCGGGTCGGCCGCTGCCGACGCCGTCGGCCCTGGTCGCCCAACAGCAGCGACCGGTGAACGTGCACGGGCCGGGTACCGGCGTGCACCCGGTACCGCCGGGTCCGCCACCGATGGGCAACACCTATCCGCCCGGCATCATCCCGCCCCAGCAGCCCGTGCAGCAGCAGGCGGTTCAGCAACACCAGGTTTCACAGCAGCAGGCTCCGATGCCGGTCCCGGCCAACGCCGCGGGCGTGGCAGGAGCCATGGGTGGCAATGCTCACCGCGATAGCGGCAACACCAGGGTTGTCGTGTGGATTCTCGTCGCGGTGCTGGCGGTAGTCTTGCTGGTCGCCATCGGTCTGCTGACGTACTGGGCGGTCAACCGCCACGACCTCGGCATGGCCGGACGCGGTCCGGTGGCCACGCTGAGCCTGGATTCCACGAACGGTTTGGGCCAAACTTCGCATCGGCAGGAACCCATGATCGGAATGCCTCCCGCGGGTGAGATGGGACGATCGTTGACAAGGATCGGAACGACGATTCGATGAGTTCACCTCGACTTCTATCCGACCGCTACGAGCTCGGCGAGACTCTCGGCTACGGCGGTATGTCGGAGGTGCACAAGGGCCGCGACACCCGCTTGAGCCGAGACGTCGCGGTCAAGATCCTGCGTGCCGACCTAGCCCGGGACCCCACCTTCCAGCTGCGCTTCCGCCGCGAGGCGCAGAACGCCGCAGCGCTCAACCACCCGGCGATCGTCGCGGTCTACGACACCGGCGAGACGGACTCCGAGAACGGGCCGCTGCCCTACATCGTCATGGAGTACGTCGACGGCCGGACGCTGCGCGACATCGTCAAGACCGAGGGGCCGCTGTCCCCCCGGCGGGCGATGGAGGTCATGGCGGACGGCTCGGCCGCGCTGGACTTCAGCCACCGGCACGGGATCGTGCACCGCGACGTGAAGCCGGCCAACATCATGATCACCCGCTCCGGCGCGGTGAAGGTGATGGACTTCGGCATCGCTCGCGCCCTGGCCGACGGCCAGGCGGCGGTGACCCAGACCGCAGCGGTCATCGGCACCGCCCAGTACCTCTCGCCGGAGCAGGCGCGCGGCGAGGCGGTGGACGCGCGAAGCGACGTCTACGCCTCCGGCTGCGTGCTCTTCGAGCTGCTCACCGGGGAACCGCCGTTCACCGGTGACTCCCCGGTCGCGGTGGCCTACCAGCACGTCCGGGAGGAACCCCGCAAGCCGTCCGACGTCGTTCCGGCCACCCCGGCGTCGCTGGACGCCGTGGTGCTCAAGGCGCTGAGCAAGAACCCGGCCAACCGCTACCAGTCGGCGGCCGAGATGCGCGCCGACCTGGTCCGCGTGCTGTCCGGTCAGCGCCCGAAGGCTCCGATGATCATGTCGGAGGAAGAGCACACCGCGATGCTCGGCCAGGGCGCCGGTCCCACCGAGATGATCGGCTCCGGCCGGCACCGCTCGGACGACGTCGAGGACTACCCGCCGGCCCACCCGCCGGAACGCCGGCGCAGCAAGAACGCCGTCGTCGCGCTGGTCACCCTGGCCTGCGTGGCCGTGTTCGCGCTGGCCGCGTGGCTGGTGACGATGCTGGTCGGAGCGGGTGCTCCGGATCGCGTGCCGGTCCCGAACCTGATGGGCATGACCGCCCAGGCCGCGAACGAGAAGGCGAAGTCGGAGGGCTGGATGGTCCTCCCGCGCTCCTGCCCCTCCCCGGAGGACAAGCGCGGCACGATCGTGCGCCAGACGCCGGGGCCGGGAGCTCAGGGCGTCAAGGCCGAGACCAAGATCGAGCTCTGCGCGGGCACCGGTCCGGAGTCCACCGCGGTCCCGGACCTGTCCGGCATGACCATGACCGAGGCTCAGCAGGCCCTCGAAGCGGCTGGGCTGAAGATCGGGCTGAACCCGGACAAGAAGGAGACGTCCGACCCCAAGCAGGTCGACAAGATCCTCGACTGGGACAGCAAGGGCACCGAGGTCGCCAAGGGCACCACGATCAACGTCGTGGTCGGCCAGGCGATCCCGCAGACGGAGGTCCAGGACCTGCGCGGCCAGCAGCTGGAGACCGCGAGGGCGTTCCTCGTCGGCGCCGGCTTCAAGGTCAGCGTGGAGCAGCGCGACTCCGGGGAACCCGCGAACACGGTCATCGACCAGTCGCCGTCCGGTGGCACCAAGGCCCGGACCGGTTCGACGGTGACCCTGGTGGTGTCCAAGGGCAACCAGATCACCATGCCGCAGCTGCAGAACATGTCGAAGGACGAGGCCGAGGCCGCGCTGAAGGCCGCGGGCTGGAACGGCACCCTCAACGAGTCCGAGCAGCCCACCGGCGACATGTCCAAGGACGACAAGGTCCTCAGCAGCTCGCCGCAGGCCGGTCAGAAGATCAGCAAGGACCAGTCGATCACGATCTACGTCGGCAAGTACGACAGCTCCAGCACGAGCACGCCCCCGGGCAGCGGAGGCGGGTTCTTCCCGTTCCCCTGAGGGGACTGACGTGAGAACGGGGCGGTGGCCGAGTGGCCACCGCCCCGTTTCGCGTTCGGGGAGAGTGCTGGTCAGCGGGCCGATGCGGCCGCGGCGACCTTGCGCATCTCGGCTTCGAGCTGGTCGACGACGTGGTCGGCGACCGGGTGACCTGCCGAGGCCATCCAGTTGGCGAGCATCCGGTGACCGCCGTCGGTGAGCACCGACTCGGGGTGGAACTGGACGCCCTCGATCGGCAGCTCGCGGTGGCGCATGCCCATCACGATGCCGGACTCGGTGCGCGCGGTGACCTCGAAGTCGTCCGGGATGGTGTCCGCGCGGACGATCAGCGAGTGGTAGCGGGTCGCGATGAACGGCTGCGGCAGCCCGGCGAACACGCCGGTCCCGGAGTGCTCGATCTCGCTGACCTTGCCGTGCAGCAGCTCGGGGGCGCGCTCGACCGTGCCGCCCCACACCGCGCCGATGGCCTGGTGCCCGAGGCACACGCCGAAGGCCGGCTTGCGCTCGGCGGCGCAGCGGTGGATGAGCTCCATCGTCCGCCCCGCGCGATCCGGAGTCCCCGGACCGGGGCTGAGCAGCACACCGTCAGCTGCGGCCACGTCGTCGTCGGTGACCACGTCGTTGCGGCGCACCTCGCACTCGGCTCCGAGCTGCGCGAGGTACTGCACGAGGTTGTAGACGAAGCTGTCGTAGTTGTCGACCACCAGTACACGCACGCGCCCAGACTACGCGTCCGGCGCAGCCGAATTTCCCCGCTCTCGCCTCGCTCGGCGGGGTCAGCCGGTGGTGACGTCGTTGAACGGCAGCAGCGGCTCGACCCGGGGGAACACCACGAACAGCAGCAGGGCGACGACGGCGGCGATCAGCACGAGCGCCACCAGGGTCTTCACCGCGAGCGGTCCGGGCAGGTGCCGCCAGATCCACGCGTACATCAGCGCTCCTCCAGTTCCGGGGGCCGCAGCTCGGGGTGGCCTGCGACCTTGGGGTACTGAGTGGTGAGCACGCCGTGGACGATCAGCCGCTCCCGCGCGGAGAACTCCGGGTGGCAGGTGGTCAGGGTGATGAGCCTGGTCAGCTCCTCGCGCGGGAAGGTCTCCGGGGCGAGACCGGGCACCGGGAAGATCACCTCGCCCTGCGAGGGCTGCACGACGTGCCGCCCGACCACGTGGTCGTAGGGCGCGGGGATCGGCGCGACGCCACGGCAGCGCGGGGCGCCGCCGCGCCCGTCCCAGGTCGCGACCTCCTCGGCCATCGGAAGGACCCGGTAGACGTACCAGTGGGTCGCCGTCTCCACGACGATCGGCGTGCAGGAGGGCAGCTGGTCCAGGTCGTTGAACGGCGCCCCTCGCCCGACCCGGTGCCCGGCGACCGCGAAGTTCCCCTGCTCGCCCGGCCACGCCGTGCCGGTGTAGTGCCCGGGGCCGCCGCTGAGGGTCTTGAGGTCGGTGCCCTCCAGCACGGTGAAGTCGAAGTCCGGACCGAAGGTCGGCAGGTGGAGCTGCGCGAACCCGGTCCCGGGCGCGGGCTGCGGCGGTTCGGCGATCGGGTGCCGCTGCCGGGCCTGCCACTCCTCGTGCATCCGCCCGGTCGCCTTCGCCTGGTCGCGCGCGGTGAACAGGTCGGTCACGTGCACGACGTAGAAGACGAACAGCAGCAGCACCAGGCCGGCGGTGATCATCAGCTCGCCGAGGACCCGGATCGCCGCACGCGCGGTGTCGTCTCCGCGCCGCAGTGGCGGTGGGGGCGGGCTCTGCACCGACGGAACCACGACGTTCCTCTCCGGTCACGGGTTTGCGAGGGGTGCTCGCTCAGCGCTGTGATTACGTTAACGTGGTAGGTGGAAATGGAGCCGTTCCGCCGCCACCGGCGACGAGCCGGGCCGGGCGCGGGACGGCGGTGCCGCATCACCTGGCGAGGACACCTATGCCGAAGTCCAAGGTCCGCAAGAAGGACGACTCCAACCCGGTTGTCGATCGCCGCACGCCGGTCAAGGCGAAGTCGGTCGGTCCGTCGCACCCGATCTACGTCGCCGTGATGCTCGGCCTGATGATCATCGGGTTGCTCTGGCTCGTCGTCAACTACATCGCCGGCGACAAGATCGGATTCATGAGCGACCTGGGCGGGTGGAATTTCGCCGTCGGCTTCTCGTTCATGATCGTCGGCCTGCTGATGACCATGCGGTGGCGCTGACCCATCCCGCTGACCTGCGGTGACGTCCGGCCTTGACCGTTCCATAAGGCCGGGCGCACGCGGTCGCAATTCGAGCGCCCAGCACGACGACGCTTCGTGCACGAGCTCCGGGGGAGGGAACTCCTTCGGAGCTCACTCATCCCTTTGGCGTCTTGACAGACGGTCAGCGAAACACACTTGTGTAACTAGTCCCCAGTGGGGATAAGTCCTGTGGATAACTCGTCGATAGCGGGTGGACAACGGTGAACACGGCGGAGCAGTCGATGGGCTGGGCACCTCCGGCCGCGCTGGTGGGCTGCGGATGGCTGCTCACCGCGGGTGCCGCGACCTGGGCCTTCCTCGCCTCGACACCGACCGACCGGGTCTTCGTGGGGGTGCTCGCGCTCGCCCTGCTGACGGCGTCCGCCTTCGGCACGATCTGCCGCCCCAGGCTGCACGCCGACGCCACCGGCATCACGGTGCGCGCGCTGACCGGCCGCAGGCACTACTCCTGGGACCAGGTCACCATCCGCGTCCGGGAGACCCGCCGGCTGGGCTTGACCGGCACCAGCCTGGAGCTCGACGCGAACCCGGACCTGATGGTCCTCACCCGCCTCGACCTCGGCGAAGACCCCTACGCGGCGGCCGACGTCCTGCACGCGCTGCGCAGGTGATCAGCCGCAGGCCAGTTCGTAGCCGGAGCCGATGCAGGACAGGTCGCCGTAGGAGACGTCCCGGACGAACAGCACGACCACCAGCACCACCAGCAGTCCGACCAGCGCACCGGCCTGGACGAGGGTGCGGCGCTCGCGCGGCGCGTAGACCAGGGCCGCCGTCGACGCGGCACCCAGGAGCAAGCCGCCGATGTGCCCGAGCAGCGAGATGCCGGGGATCAGCACGCTGGCGACGATGTTCAGCGCGATCACGGTGATCACCGGGCGCAGGCTCACCTTCAGGCGGAGCGCGGCCACGGCGATGCCGCCCATCAGGCCGTACACCGCACCCGACGCGCCCGCGACCGGAGCGTCGGCCTCACCGAGCAGGAACACCGCGGTGCTGCCGCCGATCAGCGACAACCCGTAGACCGCGGCGAAGCGCGCGCGGCCGAGCAGCAGCTCCAGGTCCCGCCCGATCACCCACAGGGCGAGCATGTTCATCACCAGGTGCACCACACCGATGTGCAGGAACCCGGAGGTGACCAGGCGCCACCACTGCCCGCCTGCCACGGTGAACGGGATCAACGAGTAGTCGACGAACAGCGCCGACCGGAAGTTCGCCCCGAAGTTGCCCGCCTGGACGGCGGTGAGCACGTACGCGGCGACGTTGGCCGCGATCAGCAGCGGCACCAGGATCGGCTTGTCGCGCAGCCGCGCACCGGCGACCGTCACGGGTCGGCGCACGGTCGCGCCGCCCTCCCGGACGCAGTCCACGCACTGCTGGCCGACGGAGGCGTCGCGCAGGCATTCCGGGCACGCCGGGCGTTCGCACCGGGTGCAACGCAGGCCCGTCGGCCGGTCGGGGTGCCGCGCGCAGGTGGGTAACTGCGGCGGCGCCCCGTCCGGTCCGGGCGTCGTTCCGGGTGGCACAGTCACTGGTGAGACCTGCTTTCCCGGGCGGTGTCAGCCGCGCTCGATCGAAACCTTCTCGATGACGATGTCGTTCACCGGGCGGTCGTTGCGACCGGTCGCGGTGCCGGCGATCGTGTCGACCACCTCGCGCGACTCCTTGTCGGCGACCTCACCGAAGATGGTGTGCTTGTAGTTCAGCCAGGACGTGGCCGCCACGGTGACGAAGAACTGCGAGCCGTTGGTGTTCGGCCCCGCGTTCGCCATCGCGAGCAGGTACGGCTTGGTGAACTGGAGCTCCGGGTGGAACTCGTCGCCGAACTGGTAGCCGGGGCCACCCCGTCCGGTGCCGGTCGGGTCACCGGTCTGGATCATGAAGCCTTCGATGACCCGGTGGAAGATCACGCCGTCGTAGAACGGGCCGGAGCGTTCGCCCTTGGCGTTCGGCTCCGTGTATTCCTGGGTCCCTTCGGCGAGGCCCACGAAGTTTTTCACGGTCTTGGGCGCCTGGTCGGGGAACAGGTTGATCCGGATGTCTCCCTGCGAGGTGTGCAGGGTCGCGGTCAACGTCGTCCCAACGAGCGATCCGTTGTCTTCAGCCACCCGACCATCCTGCCATCGAGCGGGCCGATTGCGGTGTCTGGGTGCAATATGGGCGGGTCCGCGCCCCTTACCCGGCTCCGTGGTGGAGGCGTGGTTGGCATGTGCTCATCCGGGATAACCGGACTGGTGAAGACAAGCCAGGCCAAGGAGGTCAACAGGCGATGGATGAAGTGAACGCGATGGCCAAGGCCGGCGAGACCGTGGGGAAGGCGGTTGGCACCGGCATCAAGCAGGCCCGCCACGGCGCGAAACGCGCAGGTGAAACAGGTGCTGTGCTGTCCAGGCAGGCAGCAGCGAGGGCCGAGCGGGAACTGGCCAGCCGCGGCTATTCGACCGAGGAGCTGCAGGAGCTCATCGCCCAGCGCGCCACGGGCAAGTCCCGCAAGGAACTCGCCAAGCAGGCCAAGCAGGCCCGCAAGGACTGGGAGAAGCGGACGATCGAATCCCGCAAGCGGCTGGCCGCGAAGATCGACCCCACTCCGGTGAAGAAGAAGCGCCGCTGGCCGTGGCTGCTGCTGATGTTGGTGGTCCTGGGCGTCGCCGCAGCGGCGATCGCGCTGACCCGCCGTCCGGAGGAGCTCCCGCTCGCAGCGGCGGACGACGAGCCGTGGGACTCGCAGACCCCGGGCACCACCGCGCCCCGCCACCGGGCCGCCGCCGAGACCGACGGCCACCATGAACCCCGCGCGGTGGAAACGCCCAGGGCGAACCCGCCAACCCCCTGATTAGACGACACGAGGCCGGGCCCAGCAGGCCCGGCCTCTTCATGCTCACTATTACTATCGGCTTCGATCATTCAGCAGTATCCATTCAATGGAACCACCACACCGCGAAACCGCAGGTCAGACCGAGAAAACAAAAAACGCCCCGCTCTGCGCGGGGCGTTGTCGTGCAGTGGAGACGAGGGGAATCGAACCCCTAACCCCCGCCTTGCAAAGGCGGTGCTCTGCCAATTGAGCTACGTCCCCCAACGGCGGCGGAGGTCAGGGCCCCCGGCCGGAGGATCAGACCTCCGCGGTGGCCTCGCGCCAGAGGTCGGCCTCGGCCTTGGCGGCCTTGTTGCGACGGACCACGAACAGCACGACTCCGGCAACTGCGGCGAGTGCGAGCAGCTTCTTCATTCCGGTCGCCTCCTAGAACACGGCATCCATGCCGTTGATGTTCGAGTCTCTGAAAGAGGGGGGAAGAATTCCCGAGTGGGCCTAGAAGGACTTGAACCTTCGACCTCTTCGTTATCAGCGAAGCGCTCTAACCGCCTGAGCTATAGGCCCTCGTTCGTTGTGCTGCAAACATTACAGGACGGCCTCCCGCTCTCGTCACGGGGGGTCACTCCGTCCCGACCGCACCGCGGCGGCGCTCCCCTACCTCGGAAAACGCCGCCGCAGCGCGGTCAGCGACTCACTCGCGCTCGGACAGCGTGATCTCGATGCCGCCGGCGAAGTCCGCCGCCACGTTGTAGATGAACGCGGCCACGGTCGCCAGAGCCGTGATCAGGACGATGTTGATCGCACCGATGATCGAGGCGACGCCGAAGACCCTGCCCGCGCTGATCAGCGGCTCGTTCACCGCGTCGTCGGGCTGGGTCAGCTCGGTGAAGGTGCCGTTGAGCTGCTCCCAGACGCCCATGCCGTCGAGCACGCCGTAGAGCACGGCCACGGCGATCATCCACACGAAGAACAGCGCGACGCTGAGCACCAGGGCCAGCTTCAGCACCGACCACGGGTCGAACCGCTTGATCTGCAGGCTCGCCCGGCGCGGTCCCCGGCTGGGGCGCCGCGCGGACGGACCGGTGGTGCTGCGCTGCTGCTGCGTCCCGGAACCGCTGCCCGCACCGGTGTAGGACACCTGGGTGCGTCCCGACTGCGGGATCTGCGTGCGGACCGTCTCCTGGTCGGACACGGTCTTCGGGATCGTCTGCGTGTCGTCGGTGTCGCGGCTCCCGGCGGCCGAACCGCCTGCCGCGGCACCGGCGGCGCCGCCGAGGGCACCGGCTGCCAGCGATCCCGAAAGACTGCTCGGCTCCTCCTCCGCGGATTCTTCCTCCGAGGAGGAGGCCGAGCCGCGCTGCCACGGCGGCGGCGCGTCGGTGCCGTCGAGGTCCTCCCCGCCGCCGTCGGTGGCGGTCGGCTCGGCCGTCGAGCCGGACTCGTCGGTCCCGCTCGCAGAGGCAGCAGCCTCAGAACCGGTCGTGGAGACCTTGTCGTCGACTGTCTGGGTGCTGGCCGAGCCCCGGCCCGCATCCTTCTGCGGGTCCGAGGACTCCGGCTTCTCGGAACTTGTCACGAGCGATCCTTCGGTGATCGTCGGCGTCGGTGTGCCCCGTGGCGTGCCACGGCATGTTCAGTTGATCGGCGCTGCGGTCACGCCTGCTTGGGCTCCGGTGCGGCGTCCGGATCCGCTGCCTCGTCGGCGTTGCGCGCCACGGCCAGCAGGGTCGAGCCCTCGTCGAGGTTCATCAGGCGAACCCCCTTCGTCTGCCGACCGGCCTTGCGCACCTCCTTGGCGGTGGTGCGGATGACCCCGCCGGAGGAGGTGATGGCGTAGAGCTCGTCCTCCAGCTCGACGATCTGCGCCCCCACAAGCCTGCCACGTTTGCGGTCGTACTGAAGAGTCAGCACGCCCTTTCCGCCGCGGCCCTGGACCGGGTAGTCCTCGATCGGAGTCCGCTTCGCGTAACCGCCTGCGGTGGCGACCAGCACGTACCGGTCCTCGCGGCACACGCCCATCGCGAGCAGCTCGTCGCCGTCGTTGAAGCGCATGCCCAGGACGCCTGAGGTGGCCCGGCCCATCGGCCGGAGCGCATCGTCCGAGGCGTGGAACCTGATCGACTGACCTTCCGCCGACACCAGCAGCAGGTCGTCGTCGGCCGAGCACAGCACGGCGCCGACGAGTTCGTCCTCGTCCTTCAGGTTCACACCGATAAGACCACCCGATCGGTTGGAATCGAAGTCCGTCAAACGGGACTTCTTGACCAAACCGTTCTTGGTCGCCAGCACCAGGTACGGCGCCGCGGTGTAGTCCTTGATCTGCATGACCTGGGCGATCTGCTCGTCCGGCTGGAACGCCAGCAGGTTGGCCACGTGCTGACCGCGAGCGGTCCGGTTGGCCTCGGGCAGCTCGTAGGCCTTCGCGCGGTAGACCCGGCCCTTGTTGGTGAAGAACAGGATCCAGTCGTGCGTCGAGCAGACGAAGAAGTGCGACACGATGTCGTCCTGCTTCAGCGCCGCTCCCTGCACGCCCTTGCCGCCGCGCTTCTGCGCCCGGTACAGGTCGGTGCGGGTGCGCTTGGCGTAGCCGGTGCGGGTGATCGTGACGACCACGTCCTCGTCGGCGATGAGGTCTTCCATCGAGACCTCGCCCTCGAACGGGACGATCTTGGTGCGGCGGTCGTCGCCGTACTTGTCGACGATCTCCATCAGCTCGTCGCGGATGATCTGCCGCTGCCGCTCGGGCTTGTCGAGGATGTCCTTGAGGTCCTCGATCTCCCGCTCGATCTCGGCCAGCTGGTCGACGATCTTCTGGCGCTCCAGGGCGGCCAGGCGGCGCAGCTGCATCTCCAGGATCGCGTTCGCCTGGACCTCGTCGACGTCGAGCAGCTCGATCAGGCCGGTGCGCGCGTCGTCGACCGTCGGCGAGCGGCGGATCAGCGCGATGACCTCGTCGAGCATGTCCAGCGCCTTGACCAGACCGCGCAGGATGTGGGCGCGCTCCTCGGCCTTGCGCAAGCGGTACTTCGTCCGGCGGACGATGACCTCGATCTGGTGCTTGACGTAGTACCGGATCGTCTGGTCGAGCCGCAGCGTGCGCGGCACGCCGTCGACCAGGGCCAGCATGTTGACGCCGAAGGTCGTCTGCAGCTGGGTGTGCTTGTAGAGGTTGTTGAGCACCACCTTCGGGATCGCGTCCCGCTTGAGGGTGACCACGATCCGCATGCCGCGCCGGCTGTTGGACTCGTCGGCGATGTCGGAGATGCCGGAGATCTTGCCTTCCCGGTGCATCGAGGCGATGTTCTCGATGAGGTTGTCCGGGTTGACCTGGTACGGAAGCTCGGTGACGACCAGCGTGGTGCGTCCCTTGCTGTCCTCCTCCACGGCCACGACGGCCCGCATCTTGATGGAGCCGCGGCCGGTGCGGTAGGCGTCGGCGATCGCGTTGGTGCCGAGGACGAGCGCGCGGGTCGGGAAGTCCGGTCCCTTGATCCGCTCCATGAGGGCTTCGAGGAGCTCCTCGTCCTCGGCCTCGGGGTGCTCCAGCGCCCACACGACGCCGTCGGCGACCTCGCGCAGGTTGTGCGGCGGGATGTTGGTCGCCATGCCCACGGCGATGCCGCCGCCGCCGTTGACCAGCAGGTTCGGGAACCGCGACGGCAACACGTCGGGCTCCTGGGTGCGCCCGTCGTAGTTGTCGGAGAAGTCGACGGTGTCCTCTTCGATGTCGGCGAGCATGTGCATCGCCAACGGGGCCAGCCGCGACTCGGTGTACCGCATGGCCGCGGCCGGGTCGTTGCCCGGCGAGCCGAAGTTGCCCTGACCGTCGATCAGCGGGTGGCGCATCGACCACGGCTGGGCCAGGCGGACCAGGGTGTCGTAGATCGCCGAGTCGCCGTGCGGGTGGTAGTTGCCCATCACGTCGCCGACGACGCGGGAGCACTTCACGTAACCGCGGTCCGGCCGGAAGCCCGAGTCGTACATCGCGTAGAGCACGCGCCGGTGCACCGGCTTGAGACCGTCGCGCACGTCCGGCAGGGCGCGCGCGACGATCACGCTCATCGCGTAGTTGATGTAGGAGTTCTGCATCTCCTGCTGGAGTTCGACCGGTTCGATCCGACCGTGTTCCGGCGGCAGGATTTCCGTCATGCTCTTCCCTTGCTAGTTCGGAGAGTTCGCTGGTTGACCTGCGCGTCGATCACACGTCGAGGAAGCCGGCGTCCTTGGCGTTGCGGGTGATGAACGAGCGCCGGGCTTCGACGTCCTCGCCCATCAGCACGCTGAACAGCTCGTCCGCGGTCGCCGCGTCGTCCAGCGACACCTGCAGCAGCAGCCGGGACTCGGGGTTCATCGTGGTTTCCCAGAGCTCGTCGGCGTTCATCTCGCCGAGACCCTTGTAGCGCTGGATGCCGTCGTCCTTCGGCAGCTTCCGACCGGCGGCCGCGCCCTGGGCGAGCAGCGCGTCGCGCTCCTTGTCGCTGTAGGCGTACTCCGGCTCGGAGCGCGGCCACTTGATCTTGTACAGCGGCGGCTGCGCGAGGAACACGTGCCCGTTCTCGATCAGCGGGCGCATGAACCGGAACAGCAGGGTCAGCAGCAGGGTCCGGATGTGCTGGCCGTCGACGTCGGCGTCGGCCATCAGCACGATCTTGTGGTAGCGCAGCTTCGACAGGTCGAACTCGTCGTGGATGCCGGTGCCCAGCGCGGTGATGATCGCCTGGACCTCGTTGTTCTTGAGGACCTTGTCGATCCGCGACTTCTCCACGTTGATGATCTTGCCTCGCAGCGGCAGGATCGCCTGGAAGCGCGACTCGCGGCCTTCCTTGGCCGAGCCGCCCGCGGAGTCGCCCTCCACGATGTAGAGCTCGCACTCGTCGGGCTGGTTGGACTGGCAGTCCTTGAGCTTGCCCGGCAGGCCGCCGATGTCCATCGCGCTCTTGCGTCGGACCAGCTCCTTGGCCTTGCGCGCGGCCATCCGCGCCTGCGCCGAGGAGACCGCCTTGTTCACGATCGTCTTCGCGTCGGCGGGGTTGCGCTCGAACCAGTCGGTCAGCCACTCGAAGGCGGTGGTCTGCACGAACGACTTGACCTCGGTGTTGCCCAGCTTGGTCTTGGTCTGGCCCTCGAACTGCGGCTCGCGGACCTTCACCGACACGATCGCGGCGAGACCTTCGCGGACGTCGTCGCCGGTGAGGCTGCCGTCCTTGTCCTTGATGAGCTTCTTGTCCTTGGCGTAGGCGTTGACCACGCGGGTCAGCGCGGACCGGAAGCCCTCCTCGTGGGTACCGCCCTCGTGCGTGTTGATCGTGTTGGCGAAGGTGTACACCGACTGGTTGAAGCCGGAGTTCCACTGCAGCGCGACCTCGAGCTCGTGCCCGTTGCCGGAGGCGTTGAAGGCGACGACCTTCTTGTGGATCGGCTCCTTCGTCGCGTTGATGTGCTTGACGAAGTCTTCGAGCCCGCCCGGGTAGTGGTACGTGCGCTCGGTGATCTTGGCGGTGGCGCCCTGGGCGTCCTCACCGCCCTCCTCCGACTCGGCCGAGCGCTCGTCGCGCAGGACGATGGTCAGGCCCTTGTTCAGGAAGGCCATCTCCTGCAGGCGGCGGGAGACCGTCTCCGCGTTGTAGTGCGTGGTCTCGAAGATCGTCGGGTCGGCCCAGAACGTGATGGTGGTGCCGGTCTTGCTGGTCTTCTCGCCGCGCTCGATGTCGGCGGCGGGCTTGGAGTCCTCGTAGCGCTGCCGCCACACGTAGCCGTCGACGTGGATCTCGGCTTCGAGCACGGTCGACAGCGCGTTGACCACCGACACGCCCACGCCGTGCAGACCACCGGAGACGGCGTAGGAGTCGCCGCCGAACTTGCCGCCCGCGTGCAGCACGGTCAGCACGACCTCGAGGGTCGGCTTCTTCTCCACCGGGTGCATGTCGACCGGGATGCCTCGGCCGTCGTCGCTGACCCGCACGCCGCCGTCGGCGAGCAGGGTGACCTCGACCTTCGAGGCGTACCCGGCCATCGCCTCGTCGACGGAGTTGTCCACGACCTCCCACACCAGGTGGTGCAGACCGCGCTCACCGGTGGAACCGATGTACATGCCGGGACGCTTGCGGACGGCCTCAAGGCCCTCAAGAACGGTGATGGATGAGGCGTTGTATTCGCTCTTCTTCGGTGCCACGGGCCTCGATTTCTCCTCAAGCCGACTGTGCTGTCACGGTGATCGGTCGATGCCGGCCTGGTTACCGGCTCCGGCGCACCTCTACGACCACTTCGGGGCGACTCGGCTGCCGGCGCCGCACCCCGGCGCGGCCCGGTCCGGGCCCCTCGCCGCTGACGACCGGGGAGCGCGTCGGGTCACACCCGCCTTGATTCTACTGGTCCCCCGTCGCAGAAGTGGGGCAAGGACGCCCCTAGCTTGCTCACAGAGTCGAGAACTCGGATCAATCCACCATCGAAGAGCCGTGAACGCCTGCTCGGAATTCTCTGCGGCGATCGGCCGCCCGGCGATCCTCACCTGCGAGTGGACCCGCACCTCGACGATCCGCAGCCCGCAGATTACTAGCCGTAGGTGTCTCGCGGTCCGCGCCCGGAGATGTGTCGCGGACCGTGTCGCCAGCTCGGAGCCGCAGGTCCCTGCACCTTGATCCGCTTGACCACGCCGGGCCCCACCCCGTCGCTGATCCGCTTGAGGATCTGGCGCTGGAGCAGCCTCAGCTGCGTGGCCCACGCCGTGGACTGCGCCTGCACGGTGAGCTCGCAGTCCTTGAGCTGCAGCGGCTTGGTGTGCTCGGCGATCTCCCCGCCGACCAGCGAGTCCCACTTGGCGAAGACCTGACCACCGGAGAGGTGCTCGGTCCAGCCGTGCTCCGAGGCGATCCGCGCGGCGAGCCTGCCCAGCGGCTGCGGGTCCCGGTCGTCAGGTCCGGCACCGGTCCAGCCGCGACGCCTGCGGGTGCGGAGCTTGCCCGGCTTGCCGGGTTTGCCCAACGCCTTGCGCTTGGCCGCGGACTGCTCGCGCGCCGACTGCAGCGCGGCACGAGCCAGGTCCGGCCCGGCCAGCTCGCTGCCGTCGATGCCCTGACCTGGCGCTTTGTCCCCGGGCAGGGCGGCGCCGTCGGAGCCGCGAACGGGCGCTGAGTTATCCACACCATCCACAGGGTTATCCCCAGATGTGGGTAGTTCCACGGATTGCTCCGTGGTCGCGGTCACTCTGCGTGCAGTTTTTCGTCCGTTTCCGTCAGGCGGCACGGTGCACCTCACCTTCCCGGACGTCGAATCGGGCGCCGGTGAGCTCCTCGGGGACGTCCTCGCCGACCGCGGCCGTCACCAGGACCTGCTCGGCCCCCGAGACGAGCGCGGCGAGCCGGGAACGCCTGCGGCGGTCGAGCTCGGCGAACACGTCGTCCAGGATCAACACCGGTTCCGCGCCATCCTCTGTGAGCAGGTGGTAAGAAGCCAGCCGCAACGCCAGGACGAACGACCACGATTCACCGTGACTGGCATAACCCTTCGCGGGCAGCTCGCCGAGCAGCAGGTCCAGGTCATCGCGGTGCGGACCGACCAGCGACACGCCGCGCTCGATCTCCTGCGGCCGGACGCGCTCCAGCTCCGCGAGCAGAGCGGCCTCCAGCTCCGGCACAGCCTCGTCCCACGGGATCTCCGGGCCTCCGGGCACCCCGTAGCGCTCCGGCATGGATTCGCCCAAGCTGCTGCGATATCGCAGGTCAGCGACCCGACCGGATGGAGTGCTCGCTTCGTCGGTCGCCGCGACGTTCGCGTATGCGCTGGTCACGTGAGGGGCGAGCGCCGACACCAGGGACAGCCTCCCGGCCAGCAGCTCGGCGCCGTAGCGCGCGAGATGGCCGTCCCAGACCGCCAAGGTGCTCAGATCCGCCTTGCCCCCGCCCCGCCGGGCGGCGCCCGCCGACTTCAGCAGCGCGCTGCGCTGCTTGAGCACCCGCTCGTAGTCGGAGCGGATCCCCGCGTAGCGCGGCGCCCGCGCGACCAGCAGGTCGTCCATGAACCGGCGGCGTTCGCCCGGGTCACCTCGCACGATCGCCAGGTCCTCCGGTGCGAACAGCACGGTCCGCAGGATCCCCAGCACGTCGCGGGGTTTGCCGGCCGCGCCCCGGTTGATCCTGGCGCGGTTGGCCTTGCCCGGGGTGATCTCCAGTTCGACCAGCAGCTCCCGGCCGTTGTTGACCACCGCGGCCCGCACCACCGCCCGGCCCGCTCCGTAGCGAACCAGCGGCGCGTCGTTGGAGACCCGGTGCGAGCCGAGGGTGGCGACGTAGCCGATCGCCTCGACCAGGTTGGTCTTGCCCTGACCGTTCGACCCGACCAGGACGGTGACTCCGGGTTCGAGTTCGAGGTCGGCGAGCGGCCACGACCGGAAGTCGTTGACCTGCAAGTGACGCACGTACACGACGATCCAACTCAGTTGTTCTTGCCGGGCAGGTTCCGCGGACGCCGCGGCTGCGTTGTCCGCACCGTCCGAATTGGTGTGTCCGGACCGTGCCGGACGGCCTGTCCGCGTGCCGCGACCAGCGCGGACACCCGCGGAACGGCGGGGAGATTTGTCGACAAGTCTCCCCGTCGACGTTGCCGCGATGCGGGGACGCTCCGGCCGGAACGTCCTCGCGCGAGGAGTCGGGAGGTCAGCCCTCGGACTTCTGGACCGCGTGGCCGCCGAACTGGTTCCGCAGCGCCGAGACCGCCTTCATCGCGGGCGAGTCCTCCTGGCGCGAGGCGAACCGGGCGTACAGCGCGGCGGTCATGACCGGAGCTGGGACCGCGTTGTTGATCGCTTCCTCGATGGTCCACCGGCCCTCGCCCGAGTCCTGCACGTAGCCGCGCAGCTCGGACAGCTCCGGGTCCTCGTCGAGAGCGCGAACCAGCAGGTCGAGCAGCCAGGAGCGCACGACGGTGCCCTTGCTCCACGCCTTGATCGTGGCGGGTACGTCGGTGACGACGTCGGAGGCGGCGAGCAGCTCGAAGCCCTCGGCGTAGGCCTGCATCAGGCCGTACTCGATGCCGTTGTGCACCATCTTCGCGTAGTGACCGGCCCCGACCGGACCGGCGTGCGCGAAGCCCTCCTCGCGCGGACCCTCCGGCCGCAGCGCGTCGAAGATCGGCAGCGCGCGCTCGACGTCCTCGGCGTCACCGCCGGCCATCAGGCCGTACCCGTTCTTGGCGCCCCAGACCCCGCCGGACACACCGACGTCGACGTACTTGATGTCGTTCTCGGCCAGCAGCGCGGCATTCGCCTGGTCATCGGTGAACTTGGAGTTCCCGCCCTCGATCACCAGGTCACCGGCGGACAGCAGTCCGGACAGCTCCTCGATGGTCTGCCGGGTCGGGTCGCCGTGCGGAACCATGATCCACACGATCCGCGGACCGGCCAGCTTCTCGACCATCTCCGCCACGGACGCCGCGTCGCTGACGTCCGGGTTGCGGTCGTACCCCACGACCTCGTGGCCGGCGGCCCGCAGCCGCTCGCGCATGTTGAAACCCATTCGGCCGAGGCCGACAAGCCCGAGTTGCACTGGAACTCCCTATCCGAACTGTGTGTCGACTTGTGGAGGTCGGCGCGTGGCCGGCCGCGCTGCGGGATCATGGCACCCGCTGAATCGATCTGGCGCGAGCCTACGACCACGAACCGGGACGACGGGGCGGGTGGTGCGCCGGATGTGAGCCGCGCACCACCTCGGCCTCGCCGGAGATCAGCCGGGCAGGCGGACCGGCATCAACAGGTAGAGGTAGCCCTCCTGGACCTTGCCCTCGTCGTCGATCGGCTTGATCAACGCCGGGCGGTTGGCGGTGGTGAACTGCATCTGGGCGCGCTCGGACTTCAGGGCGCTGAGGCCGTCGAGCAGGTACGCCGGGTTAAAGGCGATGGTCAGGTCCTCGCCGTCGAGCTCGATCGGGAGCTCTTCCTCGGCGCTGCCCTCGTCGTCACCGCCGGCGGACAGCCGCAGCAGGCGGTCGGAGAACTCCAGCCGGACCTGCGTGCCGCGCTCGGCCACCAGCGACACGCGCTTGATCGCCTCGGCCAGCGGCCCGACGTCGATGTTCGCGGTCACCGCGGTCTCGGCGGGCAGCAGTTGGCGGTACTTGGGGAACTCCGCGTCCAGCAGGCGGCTGGTGTTCCGGCGGGTCGTGCCGGACAGGCCGAGCAGTCCGTCGCCGGAGGCCAGGGAGATCTCGACCTTGCTCGCACCGGCGCCCAGCGTCTTGGCCGAGTCCGCCAGCGTCTTGGCCGGGACCAGCACCTGGGTGTCCGCGATGCTCGTGCCGGGCTCCCAGGTGATCTCGCGCATGGCCAGCCGGAACCGGTCGGTGGCGACCATGGTCAGCTTGTCCGCGTTGATCTCCATCCGGATGCCGGTCAGCATCGGGAGCGTGTCGTCCTTGCCCGCGGCCACGGCGACCTGGCCGACCGCTTCGCTGAACAGGTCGGTCGGCACGGATCCGGCGTGCTCGGGCATCTCCGGCAGCGCCGGGTAGTCCTCGACCGGCATGGTCGGCAGGCTGAACCGCGAGCTGCCGCAGGTGATGGTCACCCGGGAGCCGTCAACGGTCATCTCGACCGGACGTGCCGGCAGCGCCTTGGTGATGTCGGCCAGCAGACGCCCCGAGACCAGGGTCTTCCCGCTGGCGTCGATCGAGGCGTCGATGGTGACCTGAGCGGAAACCTCGTAGTCGAAGCCGGAGATGGTCAGCGCTTCCCCGGAGCTCGCATCGAGCAGCACCCCGCCCAGCACCGGAACCGGTGGCCGCGACGGCAGGCTGCGCGCGACCCAGGCGACGGCGTCGGCAAGACCGTCACGCTCCACGCGGATCTTCATGGGTGTCCTTTCGGTTTCAGCCGTGGCTCGGCTGCCGAGAACTGTGTCGAGCCGTGCGCGGCTGGAAGGTTCGGTGTGCTCCGCATCGGGGGCGAAGCGATCCCGCAGCGAGAACGGCTTGGACTTCGCTAGGAGTTCGAGCCGGGCTTCTCGTTGCGGGGAGTTCCACCGTAGAGCGTGCTCACCGATCTCCGCATCCGGGTCGTGGCTGTTGGCCCGAGCCGGTTCGAGCGTCGAGGTGGGAGTTGTCCACTTATCCACCGCCCCTAGTTCTCTTTTCTTTCTTTCTAAGAAGAGAAGAAATGTCCGCAGTAGTAGTAAGGCCTGTGAGTTGTGGGGACAACCGTCGTTTGGGCTGGTCGGGTGGCGTGGTCGCGTGTGGATGACCACTGGAAGTAACCGGGGACTACGACAGCCGGGTGGTGGACAACTTCTGGCCGTCTTGAGTTCTTCCACAACCATCCCCAGTTGTCCACACTCCCATCCACAGTCGGACCCCAGGTTGTACCCATCCCCGGGTGGATTGGGGGTTCTCCACCGGTCGGGTTGTGGGCAGAGTTGTGGGAACTCTGTTGGCAACCGGCCTCAACCATGTGGGCAGGCTGTGCACAGCTTGTGGATGGACTGGGGAAAATTGCAGGTCAAGCCTGGGGATTGAATTTCTGTGGACAGCTGGCGTCTTCGGCGGTTTTCTGTTCTGGCGGTGAGGTGAAGCCCACGGGGCCGAGCAGAAAACTTCTTGGCGTGAATGTTCCCGGTCCCACGCACCGCGTCCGGACGAACACTGAAAGTGGTGATTTCGCGGCGCAGGTCTTGCGCGGAGGCGTTCGGAGGCCCCGTCGTGCGACCGGATCTGGCTCGAATGTTTCTGGTCGGCGTCCAGGATCAGGCCGGAGGGGTCCAGCAGAAACCTCGCTAGCACCTCGGCGGGCACCGGTGCGGGGCGCGCGGGCAGGGGTGGACCCGCGTCGGAACGCCGGAACATTTCTGCTGCGGCGGGTGGGTCGGGGCATGCCCCAGTACCAGAAAGATGGGCCGCGCGCGGCCTAGGGAATCACACCAGGGGACCCGCAAAATCCCGTCAGCGGCGAAATGAGCGGCTGACGCCGAAAAATCGCAGGTCAGAGCCTCGCGTTGACCGGCTTGGTCATGCAGGCGGTGTGGTGGAAGGCCCGAGAACTACTCGGACGGCGGTTGTCCTCGGCGTGGTGCGGTCGTTCAGCGGGACTGCTGCTTGATGCGGGCGGTCAGCTCCTGGACGTGCTCGTACACGCGCCGGCGCTCCGCCATCTCCTTGCGGATCTTCTTGTCGGCGTACATGACCGTGGTGTGGTCGCGGCTGCCGAAGTACTGCCCGATCTTCGGCAGCGACGAATCCGTCAGCTCCCGGCACAGGTACATCGCGATCTGCCGGGCCTGGGCCAGCGCCTTCGTCTTGCCGGGCCCGCAGAGGTCGTCCATGGTCACGCCGAAGTAGTCCGCGGTGACCGCCATGATCGTCGGTGCGGTGATCTCCGGGGTCTGCGAGTCCGGGATCAGGTCGCGCAGCACGATCTCGGCCAGCTGCAGGTCGACCGGCTGGCGGTTCAGCGACGCGAACGCCGTGACCCGGATCAGCGCGCCCTCCAGCTCCCGGATGTTGCGCTCGATGCGGGAGGCGATGAACTCCAGCACGTCGGCCGGCGCGTTCATCCGGTCCTGGGCCGCCTTCTTGCGGAGGATCGCGATCCGGGTCTCCAGCTCAGGCGGCTGGATGTCGGTGATCAGACCCCACTCGAACCGGGTCCGCAGCCGGTCCTCCAGCGTGCGCAGCCCCTTCGGCGGCCGGTCGGAGGACACCACGATCTGCTTGTTCGAGTTGTGCAGCGTGTTGAAGGTGTGGAAGAACTCCTCCTGAGTCCCTTCCTTGCCCTCCAAGAACTGGATGTCGTCGACCAGCAGCACGTCGACGTCGCGGTAGCGGCGTTGGAACGCCACCTGCCGGTCGTCGCGCAGCGAGTTGATGAAGTCGTTGGTGAATTCCTCGGTCGAGACGTACCGGACGCGCATCCCGGGGAACAGCCGTTGCGTGTAGTGCCCGACCGCGTGCAGCAGGTGCGTCTTGCCGAGACCCGACTCGCCCCAGATGAACAGGGGGTTGTACGCCCGAGCGGGTGCCTCGGCCGCGGCGACCGCGGCAGCGTGCGCGAACCGGTTCGACGAACCGATCACGAAGGTGTCGAAGGTGTACTTGGCGTTGAGCCTGGTCTGCGAGGTCGGCGGCGCGTGCTTGGGCGCCGTGAACGGCTGGCCCTGCTGCGGCTCGGCCGACGGGATGGTCTGACCGCCCTGCCCGCGACCGAAGGTCGGCCACACGCCCTCGTCAGCGGCCTGCTCACCGGATTCGGGCTCGGCCGAGCCCGAATCGGTGGAGGGCTCGGGGCTCTCGGACGCGGATTCGGCGGGCTCGGGCTCCGGTTCGGCCTCGGGTTCAGGCTTGGCCGAGGCGGGCTTCGGGATCTCGCCGTTGGGCCACTTGAACTCGGCCGTCGGGAAGTCGATGTCCGCGGCCTTCGGCTTCGGCTCGGGCGCGGCGTGCCTGCCCTGGGGCTCTGAACTGGGAGAACCGGCGCTGTGCGGACCGGCGCTGGGCACGATCGGGATGGATCCCGTGTGCCCGATCGAACCGGTGTGCGCCGTGTGGCCGAAGGAGCTGTCGCCGCCGTAACCGGGGACGGAGATGTAGCTGGACGACGACTGGTCGTCGCCGCCGCGAGGGCTCCACGTCTCCGGGGCGGGTGCAGGAGCGGGCGCGGCGACCGGGCGGGTCGGCGCGGGCACCGCGGTGTCGACCTTCACGGCCAGCGAGACGTCGCGGCCGAGACGGCGGGAGAGGGCATCGGTGATCGGATCGCGCAGCGCGCGTTCGATGGCTTCCTTCGCGAAGTCGCTCGGAGCGGCCAGCAGCGCGGTCCCGTCGAGCAGCCCGATGGGGCGGGTGACCCGCATCCACGCGCGTTGCTGCGGCGAGAGAGTGCCGGAGGACAGCTCCTGCACCACCTCTTCCCAAACTCGACCGAGATCGGCTTGGTGGTCGGACACCGCCTGCTCCCCTCCCCTCGCTTGATGCTCCCCGGTTG